>NZ_JBCLNI010000006.1:0-149529 GCF_039062885.1 Blautia sp. 2227st1_G12_2227SCRN_220401
ATATTATTGCATTATGCCAACATCGACTGTGTATTGCTCCGGACAGAGGTATCAAAGCAAAAGAGATGAGATACAACAGATTGTACGATTTTTGGGGAACCATGGAATCAAAGAAATAGAACTTATAGTTGCATCTTCGATTGGAGCAGATCTCGCCATGGCATTCCTGACAGAGATAAAAATACCGGTAAAGCATGTTTTTTTGATGGCGAGCAGTTTGCACAGATTGGAAAGGCAACACGCAGAATCATGGTTCCGTTCTTATATATAGCAATGAAAAGTTTATATTGGTCAAAAGGAAAGACACTAAAGAGAATCATGTGGTGTGACGATGATAAAATTAAACCTTATTTTATAGAGGCAGGAAAGAACTTGACGTATGGAAATCTGAGAAGACAGCTGACAGACAGTTTGGAAGATAAGCCATTTTCAGAATTGTCAGAAGAATTGCAGAAACATACATTCTGGGAATTTGGAAGTATAGAAGAACATTTTAAATACAGAAATGCAGTGATGCAGACTTATATATACGGTAACTTTCCGGTTTTTGAGGGATTCAACCATATGCAGTATCAAATTCAAAATCCGGAGGGATTTGCCAGAATGCTCGAAACAATTATTGAGACTGACCGATTACCGGAATTGGCATTTGCGATGTGGTACAGAGGAAAATAGTTATGAAAAATGCTTATGAGCTTGCTGAAAATATATTGAAGTCCAAACCCGATAAGAATATAGAATTAAAATCATCAGATTCTTTTGCCAGTATTGAGTTATATGGTACATCAGCTTGCAAAAAGGTACAGGATACGGAATTCTGTGAATGTTTTCATTTGGAAAATGAGAGCGGTACAGGAATGATTACATTGTATCATGTGTTTCCAGGAATTGATCTGGTTTATAATGATATACATATGGAGTATTGCAACAAGGAGCAAAAGCCGGCTTCCAGTGTGATGGAAATAAACTATTGCATGGAAGGCCGTTGCGAATGCGTGTTTGAACAAAATGAATATGGTTATATAGCGGCAGGAGACTTGTCATTTTGTTCTTTGAAAAAAACTGGGCATGTGTCAGAGTTTCCAACATCGCGTTATCATGGAATTACCATTACGCTTGATTTTTCCATGATTACAGACGAAATGAAAAGGATACTGCAATTATTGTCTGTAAATCTGGAAAAGATTAGTAACATTTCAAAAACACATAGTTTTACTATTATACGGGCAAATCAGTCAATAGAACATATCTTTTTGGAATTGTATAAAATTCCTGAAGAAATCAGATATGGTTATATTCGTGTGAAAATTCTGGAACTATTATTAGTATTAACTGGATTTGATTTAAAGAAAAATAATTCTGAGCATGTTTCTGCATAGCACCAGATACAAATGATACAACCTATCATATTGAATTGCGCTACGGCAGTGATTTGGAGGCACTTGGAAAATATGATGAAGGAGACTATGCATACTGGCTTGGCTCAGGTATTTCAACAGACTATGATCAGACAATGGTTGAGAACTGTATAGAACTTTTCTGCAAAGAAAATCTGTCTGAATAGAACAGACTTGTAAAACTGCAGAAAGCATCTGCGGAGTGGAAACTGAATACACGAGAAAAATAAAAAATTGAAACACCAAGACTTGACAAATTCCTGTAATGAGTTAAAATATAACAGTGTTATATAGCACTGCTATATTTTGGGAAGAAGTTTAGAGGATACGAAAAGAATGTCGACGAAAGCAGAAGATACACAGAAAAACATATTAGATACAGCCAGAAAACATTTTCTGAAAGATGGTTTGACAGGAGCATCTTTAAGAAATATTGTAAAAGATGCAGGGCTTACTACTGGCGCATTTTACAAATATTATCCGACGAAAGAGGCACTTTTTGATGCACTGACGGATCCTTATATGGAACATATTTATCAGATTTATGACCAGATCGTTGAGGAGTTTGAAAAGCTTTCTGCCAGTGATCAGACAAGGAATATGTCGGATACATCCAGTGATGGGATGGAACAGATGGTTGATTATATCTATGATCATTATGATAATTTCAGATTATTGTTGAAATGCGGAGACAGTGGAAAATTTGAACTATTCATACACAATATGGTAGAGCGGGAAATGAAGTCCAGCCTGAATTATATGGAAAAGATGAAAGAGAACGGTGTGAAAATACCGATTGTAGAGGAAAGCCTTATGCATATGATCTATACGGGATTTTTTTCATCAGTATTTCAGATCATTGAGCATGATATAGATAGAGAGACTGCAAAGAAAAATGTGCATCAGCTGAAAGAATTCAATACAGGTGGCTGGGAACGATTGTGGAATATTGAGTTTCCGGTATAACGGATGCAAGAATCCTGAACAGGTTATGTGTGTTACAGGTTCTGGATTTCTGAATAAGAATCCGACAGGATAATAATATCAGGTGGCTGATGCCAATAGGCCGCCTATTTTATTATACATAGGTTAGACTAAACTAACAAAAATAACAATAAAACGAAAGTAAGGAGTGAATGGATGTGAAAGAAAAAAAGAAGTCGGCAGTCAGCTGGATCCTGACATGGGCCGGACAAAAAAGAATTGCCTATGTATGGAGTGTGTTACTTGCAATAGGAAATGTGATTTTTAAGATTTTGCCGTATTTTATTATTGCAGATGTAGTAAAGCTGTTTTTAAATGGTGAAAAGGAGTTTAAAACATATCTTGCAAAAGCGGTTCTGATCGCATTGTCGTTTATCATTGCAGAATTGCTTCATTCACTCTCGACAGCATTGTCGCATAAAGCGACGTTTGCAGTACTCGCAAATATAAGAAAATTCTGCTGTGACAAACTGGCACGGGTACCTCTTGGTTATGTAAAGGATACATCCTCCGGCACATTTAAGAATATCATGGTGGAAAGAATCGACAGTATCGAGACAACACTGGCGCATATTGTCCCGGAATTCACGTCAAATCTGCTGGCGCCGGTTGTGATTTTAATTTATTTCTTTCTGACAGACTGGAGACTGGCACTCTGGTCTTTGGTTCCAGTTATCGTTGGACTTTTCTCTTATTTTGGAATGATGCTGGATTATAAGCCAAGTTTTGAAAGAACAGTTCAGACAACAAAAGATCTGAATGATGCGGCAGTGGAATATATTGACGGAATTGAAGTAATCAAGGCATTTGGAAAGACAGAAAGTTCTTATGCCAAATTTACAAAGGCGGCTTTTGAATATGCGGATTCCTTTATTTCCTGGATGAAACGGTGCTCGATTTTTCATGGACTGATGATGGTGGTCACACCTTATACGCTTCTTACGGTATTGCCGTTTGGGGCACATTATGTAGCCAATGGAACACTTGCGATTTCAGATTTTGTCATCTGTATTATTTTATCACTTGGAATCGTTGGACCGTTGATTACAGTGGGATCTTACACAGATGATCTTGGAAAAATTGGAGTAATCGTCGGTGAAGTGGCGGGAATTCTGGAACAGCCGGAGCTTGAACGTCCGGAGAAAAGTGAAAGAGCTCCCAAAGATAATTCCGTTACGCTTGAAAAAGTCAGATTTGGTTATCACGACAAAGAGATTCTGCATGGAGTAACTATGGAGCTGAAAGCAGGAACGGTAAATGCAATCGTAGGACCTTCCGGAAGCGGCAAGTCGACCATCGCAAAGCTGATTGCGTCCTTGTGGGATGTGGATTCCGGAAGTATTAAAATCGGTGGAGTTGATGTCAAAGAAATGTCGCTTGCAGATTTTAATCGGAAAATTGCATATGTTGCACAGGATAATTATCTGTTCAATGAAACGGTCCGTGAAAATATCCGGCAGGGAAATCCGGAGGCTACAGATGAACAGATCATCGAGGTGACAAAGAAAAGCGGATGCTATGAATTTATCATGCAGCTTGAGAACGGATTTGATACGGTTGTAGGGGGTGCAGGAGGACATCTGTCAGGAGGCGAGAGACAGCGTATCTCCATTGCAAGAGCGATGCTGAAGGATGCTCCGATCGTGATCCTTGATGAGGCAACTGCTTACACGGATCCGGAAAACGAGGCGATTCTGCAGAATTCTATCGCAAAACTGGTAGCAGGGAAGACACTGATCGTAATTGCACACAGGCTATCTACCATTAAGGACAGTGATCAGATTTTTGTTGTAAATGATGGAAATGTAACAGCACATGGCACACATGAGGAACTTCTGGTGTCATGCCCGCTTTATAAGGAAATGTGGAATGCCCATATTTCTGTAAAAGATACGGTGAAGGAGGGAGAATGATATGTTTGGGATTCTGGCAAAATTCTTTCGTTTTTCAGGCAGGGAAAATGGCAATAAATTTAAACTGTCGATAGTGATCGGACTCATAGAGGCTCTTGCCTCAGCAATGAAGATTCCGGCTATTATGTACATACTGATTGGTCTGCTGAGTGGGAAACCGACAGGAAAATATATTGGAGGCTCCGTTGCGATTATGGTTCTTGCAATTGTAGTCGACGTAATCTGCAAGAGATACTCTACAGTGCTTCAGACAGAGGGAGGATATAATGCAAGTGCTTTTATGAGAATCAAGATTGCAGAACATCTGCGTTATTTGCCGATGGGATATTTTAATGCCAACAGCATCGGGGAAATTTCTTCTATTACGACGAATACAATGGAAACACTTGGCGATGTAGCTGCGAGAGTGGTTATGCTGACCATGCAGGGAATTCTGGAAACATCCATGATCATTCTTATGCTGTTTCTTTTTGACTGGAGAATCGGACTGATAGCTGCAGCAGGAGTACTTATTTTCTTTGGGGTCAATTCTGTGATGCAGAATGCGGGTAAAAAAGATTCAGAGCAAAAAGTGGTATGCGATACGGAGCTTGTAAACCAGATCATGGAGTATCTGCAGGGAATATCAGAAGTTAAATCATATAACTTGCTTGGGAAACAGGCGAAAAGATTAAATGATGCAAATGAAGCATGTGAAAAGATCAATACAAAGATGGAAATGCTGTTTGTGCCCTATCATTTTCTGCAAAGTGTGATAACTAAAATTACAGGTGCTGTGATCGTAGCATGCAGTGCATATTTTTATATTAATGGAACTATGAGTGCGGTCTATGCAATTGGTATGACAATCTCAGCATTTATGCTTTATGCCAGTCTGGAATGTGCAGGGAATTATTCATCTCTTTTACATGTGGTAAGCGTATGTGTAGATAAAGCAAATGCAATATTGGAGCTGGATACCATGGATATCGACGGTAAAGAAATACAGCCGGAAAATTACGATATCAGACTTTCTAATGTTTCGTTTTCTTATGACAAACGGAAGATCATTGATGATATATCGCTCTCTATTCCGCAGAAAACGACGACAGCAATCGTTGGACCATCTGGTGGAGGAAAATCAACACTTTGCAATCTGATTGCCAGGTTCTGGGATGTGGATTCCGGGGAAGTGACACTTGGAGGTGTGAATGTAAAAGACTACAGCATGAACAGTCTGATGCGTAATTTCTCATTTGTGTTTCAGTCGGTGTATTTGTTTGCAGACACCATTGAGAATAATATTAAATTCGGACGCCAGGATGCAAGTCATGAGGAAGTGGTGGAAGCGGCGAAGAAAGCATGTTGTCATGATTTCATCAGCAAACTTCCGAATGGATATGACACAGTGATCGGAGAAGGAGGAGCCACACTTTCCGGTGGTGAGAAGCAGCGTATTTCCATAGCCAGAGCGATCATGAAGGACGCACCAATCGTTATATTAGATGAGGCAACAGCCAATGTTGATCCGGAGAATGAAAAGGAGCTGATGGATGCAGTAGATGCACTTACAAAGGAAAAAACGATTATTATGATTGCCCACAGATTAAAAACAGTCAGACATGCAGACCAGATTGTGGTTGTTGAAAAAGGAAGAATTGCACAGCAGGGAACACATGAGCAATTAATGAAACAGGAAGGTATTTATAAGAGATTTGTGGATGCAAGGCAGCAGGCGGTAAGTTGGAAACTGGTGCACTGAGAAATAATCCACAGTTGGTGAATATCCAAATTGAATTGTCTGAAAGAGATTTAATTTAAGTTTCGCTAAGTTTCACTTATATAGGCAGAATGAGGGATATTCAATAAAGTAATATGAAAAAAGCACTGAAAACCGTTGGATTGATATACTCCCCATATGGTAGACAATGGAAATATCCAAAAATCTATCATATGAGGAGCATATTTTTATGTCTAGGAAACAGTATAGTAAGGAGTTGAAACTTGAGCTCGTAAAGAAACACCTTCCAACAAAAGAACATAAAGGGCTAAAGATGAAAATTAGTTTTTCATTTTACGGGCGAAATTCTTTGTAAAAAAATTAGCACTCACCTCTTGATAATGGAAGTCGATTTTTGTCCTGTCTTGTGTATCCCGGAAGTGCCTGTTTTACAGGATTTCCGGGGCATTAGTCATTTTGTCTGGTATTGTAAAGCAGTGTCAGATTTGTCGTAAATGTCGTAAATTTGTGGTCAAAAAATGATGAGAAATGGAGAGTGCTAATAAAATGAATGCAGGAAGCGAAGCAACTGCGTTCATGAGCAAGTAGCGAAAGCGGATTGCGAATGTCCTATTTATATAACGTATACAAATGTAAATGGATATCTGATCCCGAATCTCACCTATAAATCCGGTGAGCAGATGGAGCAACTTGGCAAGTATGGTTTTCTTCGCAGAGATTATCTGAAGAACCATCGAAATTCAACGTATCAGGTGATGCTTCTGCAGGATACGATTGGAAAGCATCTTCTGGAAGTGGACAAGGCAGCCAGAGAACGGGAAGAAATGATTCTGAAACAGTTGGAAGAAAAAGAACCACTGCCGGATAAAAAAGCAGATTAAATGGCATGGGTAAGAGCTGCTAATCAACACAAAGCGATTGCGGAAGAGATTATTCTCAAGGAATTGATTTATGTATAAATGTAAGTTCTAAAAGGATACGCAGTGCGTAGCGAATTGGAACTAATAGGCATTGTAAAGTAAATAAGTGCAGAGAAAGGCGTGAGTCATAGAAATATGGCTTGCGTCTTTTTCTTTGCCTGAAAGGAAGTGATAAGTTTGAACAGGAAGTTTTTGAAGCATTATATGGAAACCAATCCAGAAGGGACAGCACAGACCTATATTTTTCTGGTGGACAATCAGGATATTGCGTTGAATATTGTGATATCAGGTTATCAGGCACTTTGTCTGGTGCAGGAAGATGACGGATATTATTTCAGTGTAGATTCCTTTATAGAAGAAATGAGAGCTATTCAGTTTACTGGAAGTTGCTAGTGTGCCTATCATTATGTGGCTTTGAGGAACAGAAACGGTTTGAAGAGCAGAAGCGAGCAAGAGCTGCTCGAAGAAGAAATAAAAGACGTTCGGGACCAGAACTCTAAATTACAGATACAGGTAAATAAATCATCTGTTGAGGCAGTAGACAAAGCACAGAAGAAACAAAAAGAAACAGAGAAAAAGATGGAACAGGCAGAATCCAAAGCCTGTAACGAAAAGAAACGTGCTGAGCTGGAAATTCAAAAAGCCTGAAGTAAAGCAAAAAGAGAAATTGATGATATGCAAGAAAATCAATATTTCTGGATCTGGGGATATATTATGGTCCTATGTCAAGATTTAGTACAAGTTAAAATGAGAAATTTCTCCCCATTTTAACCTGCCAGAAGCTCAGCCTCAGTGTGCGTTCTTTCATACACTCGTTCGAATTCGTTTGGCGACATATAGTTGCAATAACTTCAATTTCCGTGTGGGACTTGGGCGTATCAGCGAATTGGGGTACGGTATGCTGTTTGGAGCAGATGTGAAAAAGCAGTTTTTCCAGAAATGTATATCATCAAGGAGAGCGTCAAGCTGCCGCCACTTTGTATCTTTTCCGGTGGGCGTATCTAAAAGAAACTGGTCTACGGATATATTGTAACGAAGCATAAGTTCAAAAAAGATTTGAAGGCTCGGATGTTGCCCGTTATTCTCGATATTAGCGAGATAACGGGGAGAAAGATAATTTCGTTACCTACCTTATTGCGGGACTCTTTCTGTCCTGTCCTCGCTGTTTTGATTGCTGCCCCATAAGGGCTAAAGTCTATTTTATGTCTTGGTCTTTTTGCCATATTCATTCACCCAGTTACATTTTACTGTTCCCCTCTCTTCTTGGATGTGTCTATATATTTCCTATCATTGACCCCAATATTTCTCATTATGTATTCAGGGAAATTCTATTTTCTTTATTAAATCTTCAAAATTTGTAGCTATCCTTTTAGCATAATCAAAAGAAAGGACAGTACAAAATATGAGTATAATCTTGAAAACAACAAATCTCTGCAAATCGTTCAACGGGCAGACAGCCGTAAATAACATATCGCTGAACATTGAAAGAAATTCCGTCTATGGATTGTTAGGACCAAATGGAGCCGGAAAATCTACAACACTCAAAATGATAACAGGTATTTTGAGACCCACATCTGGGAGTATTGAGTTTGACGGCCACGCATGGAAACGCAGCGACTTAAACCATATTGGAGCGTTAATTGAAATGCCGCCGCTTTATGAAAATTTGACCGCCTATGAAAATCTGAAAGTAAGGACTACTATTTTAGGACTGACAGATAAGCGGATTGACGAAGTGCTGCAAATCGTCCGGCTGACGGAAACAGGCAAGAAAAGAGCAGGACAGTTTTCTCTTGGTATGAAACAGCGTCTTGGAATTGCAGTTGCATTACTAAACAACCCGAAGCTGCTCATACTTGATGAACCAACCAACGGGCTTGACCCGATTGGGATTGAAGAACTTAGAGAGCTTATCCGTTCCTTTCCTGCAAAGGGTATTACCGTTATTTTATCAAGTCATATTCTCTCCGAGGTACAACAGACCGCTGACCACATCGGCATTATTGCGGGCGGTGTCTTAGGCTATGAGGGGAAACTTAATGCAAACGAAAATTTGGAACAGCTTTTTATGGACGTTGTAAAAAGCAATCACAGGGAGGGTTAAGGCATGGACTATCTAAAATCAGAACATTTGAAATTCAAGAGGACAATATCGAACAAACTGATTTTCATTGTTCCGCTAATTACGGCTATTTTTGCATGGATTATGGGTGGATATATGGGGTATCAGTACATGACGCTTTACTGGTGGTATGCGTTCTTGCTTCCGGGAGCAATCGCAATTTTGTGTTCTTTGTCACACGGAAAAGAAGAAAACGCCGGAAAATACTATTCGGTATTTTCTATGCCTGTAAACCTTTCGAGATTTGAATTTGCTAAGTGCATTATCTTAGTCGAAAAACTGCTTGTTTCAGCGATATTTTTAGCATTGCTTATTTCTATCAGTAATATCATTGCTCCGGTAACGGCAGTATATTCTCTTTTACACAGCATTACAGGAAGTATCGGAATTATCCTTGCGTCTGTCTGGCAAATCCCTTTGTGTCTGTACTTAGCACGCAAAACGGGAATGTTTGTGCCGATTGTGTTAAATACAATACTTGGGATTGTCCTATCTACTGCTACCGCATTAGGAAATACAATAGCATGGTGGTTTGTACCGTATTGTTGGGCAGCAAAACTGGCAGAGCCACTTATGGGAATTGAAATGAACGGAACTTATGCGGGGAATTGTGGATTTTCTATAGCCATTATGATTTCCATTTTGTTGTCAATACTCTTGTTTCTTATTTTATCCTATGCCGACGCAAAGGATTTTTCCAAAGGGAGGTAGACAGAAATGGGTTTTATTTATGCGCTTCGTTCTGAACAGGAAAAAACGAAGCATACATCGTTTTGGGCTATTCATTTTTGTGTACCCGTTATGGGGGCATTGTTATTTCTTGCTTACTATTCCCTGTATGCCAGCACCGCAGACAGTAAAAAGCTCAAAATGATATTGGAAATTACTACAACGTTTTTTCCGTTGTTGATAAGCGTTATTGTTGGTCTGAACGTTGCACTGGAAGAAAAGGCTTCACACTTCCAAACGCTGCTTGCTGTACCAAACAGACACAAAAATATGCTTGCAAAATTAACTTATCTTTATGGTTCGGGGGTATTTGCATTGTTCTTTCTGTTCCTGTTATTTGTGATTGGCATACATCTTTTGGGAATGGCTGATACAGTGCAGCTCGGAATGCTCATTGGAGCCGCCGCCGGGATGGCCTTTTGTAATTTTATAATATACATCTTGCACCTGTTCCTTAGCTTCAAATTTGGATTAGGGTTATCCCTGTTTTGGGGCGTGTTTGAAAGTCTGCAATGTATCTTATATAGCAATATTGAGCTGAAAGGTCTAGCCCGGTATATCCCCTTTGCATGGTCTATGAATTGGGTACAGGATATTTTGAGCCGACAAATTTTCAACTATGGAACGGAAAAAATATGGATTGCAGCATTAACGACAGGTGGCTTGTTGCTGACCTTATTGTGGTTTTCTCATTGGGAAGGACGGAAAAATTATGAATAAAAATAGAAAAATGGTTATCGTCTTTCTGTTTGCTTTTGTTTTATGCTTTTCTCTTGCAGGCTGTACTTTACAGGACAGAATCGAAGAATATTCCAGTGGCAAGGAACAATGCTATTTGAATACGGAAAATGTAACACGTTTTTCCTATAAAGGTAACAATTACACCATTTTGGCAGATACCGTATCAAATGGCGGGCTTGGAGAATGGATTGGATATATCCGGCAGCTTGCCGCCATAGACGAGAACGGAAAAATATTGCTGCAAGAAAATGTTGAATCGGCAACTTTTCAATCCTTAGCGGATTTGGCGGAGAAAGCACCAGAAGCCGCTTACATTATTCCTTTTCTCAATGTATATGCGGCTCCTAACGCAGACGATTATCTTATTGTAGATGTAAACGGAGGGTATCATAAAGCTGTTATCAGTGAAAATGTCAAAGATAGCGATACTGTTTTTGATTTTAAGAAAACAGAAGAATCTATAAATGACAGCTTTGAAGTCAATCCAGAAAATGCGACACAGCTTCTTTGGGGCGGGACGGTTTATCAAGTAACGTCTGATATGGTATCAGATGATGAATTAGGCAGCTACATTGATATTCTCGCTGAAAGTGTTACATTCGATACAGAAACGAAAATCCCTTTGTCAAAAGAAGATTTAAGCAAGATTGACTGGTACGGGAAAAATGGCGGACAGGGGCGAGAGTCTTGGTTTTACACAGATGTCTATGAGATTTACGGAACCGATAAAGCGGAAGCGGTTGCGGTCAATGTAAATGATAACTACTATATTGCAAAGCGACAATGACAACTTTCCTGCCCTTGGAGCTTGTGCTATACTAAAAAGGACAACGAAAGGAGGCAACAATATGGCGGCGATCCTTATGATTGATGATGAACGGGCTATTTTAGAGCTTGTCAAAAACGGGCTGCGAAAGGATGGGCATTTCGTGACCGCTTATACCTCTGCCGCGCAGGTACCGCTTGATAAGCTGAACAGATATGACTTGATTATACTGGATATTATGATGCCAGATGTAGACGGCTTTTCCTATTGTGATAAAATTCGTTCCCTTGTAGACTGTCCTATTCTTTTTCTGACAGCAAAGACAATGGAGCATGACATCACATTTGGGCTTGGTCTGGGAGCAGACGACTATCTGACAAAACCATTTCGTATTGCAGAATTGCGGGCGAGAGTAAACGCCCACTTACGGCGTGAACGTAGGGAACGACATACCGCAATTACCTTTGACCGCATAAAAATTGATTTATCTGCAAAAGAATTACGGGTAGATAACACGCCTGTTGCCTTAACGAAAAGCGAATATCTGATTTGTGAATATCTTGCAAGGAATAAAGGACAGGTATTTTCAAAAGAACAGATTTACGAAGCTGTTTTCAGCTTAGAGGGCGACAGTGATAATTCTACGATTTCTACTCATATCAAGAATATCCGGTCAAAATTGAACAAACTGGATATTCAGCCGATAGCGACAGTCTGGGGGATTGGGTATAAATGGGAATGAAAAAAACAACATCACTGAAAGCGTCTTTTTGGAAATTCTTATGTATGCTGTTGATTGGACTAATAGGTGCGGTGGCAATACCATTTAGTCTTATTTTAGCTGGAACCAGTACAGGGCTTATTACCTATGCGGATTATTCAGAACGCTGCACAAAAGATCTTGCTCCTGTTATTGCCGCAACGCCGGATTTGGCAGATGTGCAGCTTCCTATGGGCTGTAAATATTTGGTGCTGGATAAAAACTATCAAGTGACGGAAACGACCTTAGAGGGCGACGATTTGGACCGGGCTATGGAATACGCAATATCCGGGAAGATAAATTCAAACCTCAACAAACAGTATTTGTTTGTGACCCGCAAAAATGAATATGTAGTGCTGCAATATTACATAGGTTCACAGTTTACAAATGAATGGCTTTATGAGCATTTGCCCTCACCGGAAATTCTGCTTTATATTTTTATAGCAATCAACTGTATTGCAGTATGCGTGATATTGACAGCGAAGTTTGCAAAAAATATGCGGACGCAGCTCTCTCCGCTTTTTGAAGCGACAAGGCAGGTAGCAGAACAAAATCTTGATTTTGAAGTGGAACATTCAAAAATCAAAGAATTTGAGGACGTACTTTGTTCTTTTGCAAATATGAAAGATAATCTGAAAATATCTTTAGAGAAGCAATGGAACGCGGAACAGTTACAGAGAGAACAGATTGCAGCACTCGCTCACGATTTGAAAACACCTTTGACCGTCATTCAAGGAAATATTGATTTGATAAATGAAACGGAGCTTGACGACGAACAACGTCTATATGCGGGTTACATTACTGAAAGCTCCGAACAGATAGGCATTTATATTAAAGCGTTAATTGACATTTCCCGGACAATCGCCGGGTATCAGCTTCATTTGGAGAAATTTGATATAGCTGATTACATGGGCCAGATTAAAGCGCAGGCAAGCTCTTTATGCCTTACCAAAGGAATTTGTCTGCAACTGGAAACGGGGGCTAACCTGGGCACACTCAAGGCGGATAAGCTGCTGTTGGAACGGGCAATTATGAATGTGATAAGCAATGCGTTAGACTATTCTCCACCACAGGGGACAATTTATGTAACGGTGCAAAAAACGGACTGCTTTTTACATATATCTATAACGGACGAGGGAGGCGGCTTCACACCGGAGGCCCTACATCATGCACAGGAACAGTTTTTCATGGGCGACAAAAGCCGTACTTCTAATATGCACTTTGGTATGGGACTTTATATCACAAGCAGCATTATCAAGCAACATGGCGGGCAGCTTGTTTTAAGCAATTCTAAAAAGACTGGCGGCGCACAGGTTATTATCAAAATTCCATATTAGAAATTTGGTGAGCGGTACTGCGGTATCGCTCATTATTTTTCAAATCTTTATGAAATCCACAAAATTAACATATAGCATATAAGTAAAGAATAAAAATGCAATCTGCCGGACGACGGCAAAAGAAAAAAAGCCGTCGTGGAGCAGACATATTTTCATGCGCGTATGAAACGGCGACTTTGATTTTCAGAGCCGCCGTTTCTTTGCGTTTACACAAACCTATGACGACTTGCAGGGACACGGTAGCCGATTGGAGGTTGATTTACCGTGTCTGTTTTGGTTATTCATAGTGTACATGAGTTACATCAATTAAAAAAAGCGTAGCTCCCTCTCCGGGTAATTTCGACTATAAATACGAACTGACAATTCAATATACTGGCTTTTTTATTTCCTATGCGTTTACTTGCGTTCTGCGAGCAGACGCATTTTGTCTTTTTTATAACATAAAGAATTTTTTTGATTCTGCAACAAATCACACCCTGCTGTACAGATATGGTGCGGAAAGAGGGATACATACTTTTCACTTCATAGCGGAAAGGGGGTGTGATTGTGAAACCGTCAGACTTCCAAAAGACGATACAGTGTCAGTTCGACTGTAAGCTCAAAAAAGTTGTGAAAGGAATTGTCCGTAATTACCGCAAGGAATTAGCCAGACGACAGGCAAAGGAAGTATCCTTTTGTGAGCTTCCAGAGATTGTTGTTGAAAAATTGATTGTATGGGACGATTACGAAAGTGAATATACAACGTTCGATGTGTGCGGTATAGAAATCCGTGTACTTGATGAAGAACTTGCAGAAGCACTGAAACAGTTGCCGGAGCAGAGCCGGAACATTGTATTGATGTTTTTCTTCTTGGATATGAGTGATTCGGAGATAGGCGAAAAGCTGAACATCAACCGAAGTACATCATACAGGCACAGAAGAAATTCACTTGAAGAAATCAGAAAACAATTAAAGGAGAAAAAACAAGATGAAGAATAAGCAACATACACTTCCATCTTTCTACCTCATATCATCAGCCGTAGACGGTAACGAAAACGCCATAGAGAAGCTGTTGCTGTTCTATGAAGCGTACATATCAAAATGCTGTTTACGCCCATTCTACGATGAATACGGCAACGTATACATTGTGGTTGATATGGAATTAAAGGGACGTATCAGAGAAGCCCTTTTGAAAATGATATGTGAATTTGAAATAGACGAACATTAAGTAATATTTGAGCGGAGCATGATTTAACAAACTCCCCTCTTTCCTGTTCCGCTTTTTCTTATCATTCTGTATCAGTCCATTTGTAAAAATGAATTGATACAGGCTGACAAGAGCCTAACAGTTCTTTGACAAGTGAATAAAGTAGTCAGATACGTTTGTGCTTGCAGTGAGCCGTCAGAGATTGTACGCCGTGACTTTTCAAATCGGGAGATAGCGATTCATGCAATGATCTGGGAGCGACCGTTGGAAAAGTCGTTCTGCCATGACCTGCAACACAGGATAATGATACACCCGTATGACACGGTTCAGCCCACAGGAATGGGAATGGTTGAGATACCAGCGGAGCTTGCCGAAGCCGTCTGACTGCTTATAAAAAGCACATGGTAAAGGAGAGTGATACTTTTACTGGTGTGCAGAAAATGACGATAATACAGGTCGGTAAAAGGAGGACTGACAGATGAACAAAACAAAAGAAAGACCAACTTCACAGCCGATAACGGTAAATATAGATAAATTATCTGCAATGTTATCTTGTGGTCATGCTACTGCAAGAAAGATTGGAGAACAGGCAGGAGCAAAAATTGTGATTGGACGTAGGGTTCTTTATTCGGTAGAAAAAGTCAAAAATTACCTCTCATATCTGGAAGAATAACACCCTTTTTCGTTTATGTTTCTTGTGATATATGGTATAATATTTATAGACATAACCACGTCATGAGAACAAAAAAGGGGGCTATTACAGAAAGGAATGTTTCTCATGGCAAATAGCAGAAAAGACCATAAAGGAAGAAAATTAAGAGAGGGCGAAAGCTGGCGTAAAGATGGTAGATACAGTTACCGTTATACAGATATAAGAAGCGGAAAACGTCTGACAGTATATGCAAAGGATTTACCGGAATTAAGGGAAAAGGAAAAGCAGATTGCAAAAGACTTGGAAGATAACATTTTAACTGATGGAGCAATCAAAAAACTTACTCTTAATAAATTGTTTGAAAGATATATGTCCACTGGGGAGCTGAAAGAATCTACTAGAGCAAATTATCTGAAAACATGGGAGAATCGTGTCAAAGACGAAATTGGAAACATCAAGGTTGTTCAGATTTTACCATCACACATCAAATCGTTTTACTCAAAACTTTCTAAAGCGGGATACGCATATTCTACAATAAAATTTATTAACAATATGATTTATCCGGCACTGGAAATGTCTGTTGATGATGATATTATCCGCAAGAATCCGGCAAAGTTTTCTATCAGTGATTATGGTAGACAGGCAGAAGAACGTATTGCCTTAACAGTTTTACAACAGGAAAAAATGCTGGAATTTGTGAAAAATAATCAAGTATACAACACCTACTATCCAATGCTCAGAATCATGTTAGGAACTGGTGTAAGGTGCGGAGAACTGATTGGATTGACTTGGGAAGATGTAGATGTCAGAACAAAAGCGGTAAGTATTGACCATCAGTTGATTTATAAAGATTTAGGAGATGGCTATAAATTCCATATTTCCACGCCAAAGACGGATTCTGGAATCCGAAATATCCCTATGACATCAGATGTACAAAGAGCATTTGAAGAACAAAAGAAATTAAACTTTATGCTTCAAAAAGGAAAAGATGTTGAGATAGACGGTTATAAAGGATTCATTTTCATGGCAAAGTCCGGCAGACCGCTCATGCCTAGTGCAATAAACAATATCTTATATAATATTGTAGACGCATATAACAAAAAAGAAGTTCAAATTGCAAAGACTGAACATAGAAATGCTGAATTGTTACCAACGGTATCCGCTCACATTATGCGATATACGGCTTGTACCAGAATGGCAGAAAAGAGGATAGACATAAAAGTTCTTCAATATATTATGGGACACGCCCACATAGATGTAACAATGGACGTATATAACCATGTAAGTGAGATGTCCAGAATTGAGAGTGAAATCACAAGGCTGGAAAGCGTAGCAATTAGTTGACACCAAAAATAAAAAAATTGGTGTCAAAATGGTGTCAAATCAAGAAAAAGTGATGATTATAAGGAAGAAAAAGTGTTGCAAACCTCGTAAAATCAAGGTTTGCAAAAAAAATCTCAAAATATTAGCACTCACCTCTTGACAGTGCTAACAAACGGTGTTATAGTTCTCCTAGAACAAGAAAAAAGCACAGCATTTCCAGTATGCGAATATTGGAAATGCTTTTCATAGAATAGGAGGAAAGCCTATGAATATCAGTAAATTTACACAGAAATCCGTACAGGCTGTCCAGGATCTTGAAAAGATTGCTTATGAATATGGCAATCAGGAGATCGAAGAGGAACACCTTCTGTATGCCTTGCTGACACAGGAGGACAGCCTGATCCTCAAGCTGATCGAGAAGATGGAAATCCAGAAGGAATATTTTATTGACACAGTAAAGAAAGCATTGGATGCCAAAGTTAAGGTTTCCGGTGGACAGCTTCACTTTGGCCAGTATCTGAACAAGGCACTGGTCAGTGCAGAGGACGAAGCGAAGGCTATGGGAGATGAGTATGTATCGGTTGAACATCTCTTTCTTTCCATGCTGAAGAATCCAAGCCCGAGCATGAAGAAGATCTTCAATGAGTTTGGAATCACCAGAGAGCGTTTTCTTCAGGCACTTTCTACAGTCAGAGGAAATCAGAGAGTTGTCAGTGACAACCCGGAGGCAACTTATGACACCCTGAATAAATATGGCGAGGATCTTGTGGAGAAGGCGAAGAACCAGAAGCTTGATCCGGTGATCGGCCGTGATGCGGAGATCCGGAATATTATCCGTATTCTTTCCCGTAAGACCAAGAACAACCCGGTTCTCATCGGTGAGCCTGGCGTTGGTAAAACAGCAGCCATCGAGGGACTGGCACAGCGTATTGTGGCAGGAGATGTACCGGAAGGTCTTAAGAATAAGAAGATTTTTGCCCTGGATATGGGTGCGCTGGTTGCAGGTGCCAAGTATCGTGGTGAGTTTGAGGAACGTCTGAAAGCGGTACTTGAGGAAGTGAAGAAGAGCGAAGGACAGATCATTCTGTTTATCGATGAGCTTCATCTGATCGTGGGTGCAGGTAAGACAGATGGCGCCATGGATGCAGGAAACATGCTGAAGCCTATGCTTGCCAGAGGTGAGCTGCACTGTATCGGTGCAACAACTCTGGATGAATACCGCCAGTATATTGAGAAGGATGCTGCACTTGCCCGTCGTTTCCAGCCGGTTATGGTAAATGAGCCGACAGTGGAAGATACCATTTCCATTCTCCGTGGCCTGAAGGAAAGATATGAGGTATTCCACGGTGTTAAGATTACAGACAGTGCATTGGTTGCAGCTGCCACACTTTCACACAGATACATTACAGACCGTTTTCTCCCGGATAAGGCCATCGACCTTGTTGATGAAGCCTGTGCGCTGATCAAGACGGAGCTGGATTCCATGCCGACAGAGCTGGATGAGCAGAGACGTAAGATCATGCAGCTGGAGATTGAAGAGTCTGCCCTGAAAAAAGAAACTGATAACTTAAGTAAAGAGCGTCTGGCTGATCTGCAGAAAGAACTTGCAGAGCTGAGAGATACTTTTAATACCCAGAAAGCTCAGTGGGATAATGAGAAGCATTCCGTAGAGAAGCTTCAGAAATTGCGTGAGCAGATCGAGGATATCAATAAACAGATCCAGAAAGCAAAACAGAATTACGATCTGGAGAAAGCAGCAGAGCTGCAGTATGGCGAGCTGCCGAAGCTTCAGCAGCAGCTGGAGGTTGAGGAGAAGCAGGTTAAGGAGAGTGACAGAAGCCTGGTACATGAGGCTGTCACAGATGATGAGATTGCTCGTATCATTTCCAGATGGACCGGTATTCCGGTAACCAAGCTGACAGAAGGTGAGAGAACCAAGCTGCTGGGCCTTGAGGATGAGCTGCACAAACGTGTAGTAGGACAGGATGAGGGTGTTCGTCTTGTAACAGATGCGATCCTTCGTTCCAAAGCCGGAATCAAGGACCCCACAAAGCCGATCGGTTCCTTCTTGTTCCTTGGACCAACCGGTGTTGGTAAAACAGAGCTTGCCAAGACTCTGGCTGCCACACTGTTTGACGATGAGCAGAATATGGTCCGTATCGATATGAGCGAATACATGGAGAAATATTCCGTGTCCCGTCTGATCGGAGCGCCTCCAGGATATGTCGGATATGAGGAAGGCGGACAGCTGACAGAGGCCGTTCGAAGAAAACCGTACAGTGTTGTTCTTTTTGATGAGATCGAGAAGGCTCACCCGGATGTATTCAATGTACTTCTGCAGGTACTGGACGATGGACGTATCACGGATTCACAGGGACGTACGGTTGATTTTAAGAATACGATCCTGATCATGACTTCCAACATTGGTTCTCCGTACCTTCTTGACGGTATCGACGAGAAGGGAGATATCAAACCGGAGGCACAGGAACAGGTTATGAATGATCTTCGTGGTCATTTCCGTCCGGAATTTCTGAACCGTCTGGATGAAATCATCATGTTCAAGCCGCTGACCAAGGATAATGTAGGTAAGATCGTAGATCTTATGGTCAAAGAGCTCAGCGACCGTCTGGCTGACCAGGAGCTTTCTCTGGAGCTTACAGATGCTGCCAAACAGATGGTAGTGGATAACGGTTATGATCCGGTTTATGGAGCACGTCCTCTGAAGCGTTATCTCCAGAATTATGTGGAGACACTGACAGCCAAGAAGATCCTTTCCGGTGATGTGCATGCCGGAGATACCATTGTGCTGGATGTGAAGGACGGAGCGTTTACCGTCAGCACGAAGTAAAAAATAACTCCATAAAGTTATGATAGATTGACAAGGAAAAGAACTGTCGGTTCTGATAGAAATCCATTTCAGGATGAAGATCGGAACCAGGCAGTTCTTTTTTGGGACAAGGAATGGAATATTTTTATCAAATACTGAAGAAATAAAAAATCCTGAAAAATTTTTTTACTGGCTCTTGACAAAAAATAAAATTGGTAAGATAGTAAATCTGATATTTCAGATCAGACAGCTATCCAGCAGCATCTGGGATATTGGATAAATATCAGATAAAAGGATGGAAACAGATTATGATACCAAAGGACCCGGTAATGCTTTTAAGTTACGTAAATACACAGCTGCGGGATTTTTACAGATCCCTGGATGCCTTCTGTGAGGACAGAGGACTTAACCGGAAAGAACTGGAGGATAAGCTTGACATGATCGATTATGCTTATGATCCGGCTGTGAATCAGTTTGTATAAGAAAATCAGGAACAGAAAGAAGTACCCGTTTCGAATAAAAAAACGAAGCGGGTATTTTTTTTGCGAAAAAAATAGGAAAAACAGCAGAAAATAAATTAGCTTGACAAATTAATTAATAGATTTCAGGTGGAAATTAAAGAAGCTGTAAATCTTAAAAAAGTGTAAAATTTACAAAAACCAGTTGCATTTTTTGTGCAGATGTATATTATATATAGTTAGCCGACTAATTAAAAAAGAAGATCACTGCTTCGTATATCATTAACAAAGAGCAGGTGTCTGATCGGATGAGAGAGGAGTGACAGCGTGTTTTGTAAGGAGGAAGATGAGAAAGAAAGGCAGAGCAGCTTTTTATCTCTGTTTATGAAGGTAGACCGTTATTTTATGACGAAATGCTTTGGTCAGATGCAGGAGCTTGGGATTTATCCGGGACAGATACCGGTTCTGGGGCTTGTGTCCGGAAGGGATGGCCTGAGTCAGCGGGAAAGTGCAAAGATCCTGCATATCAAGCCGCCTACGGTAAATGTATCGATACAGAGACTGGAGAAAGCAGGCTTTCTTTATAAGAAACCGGATGAAAAGGACCAGCGTGTGACCAGGATCTACATGACAGAAAAGGGAAAGGAAATCAAGGCAAAAGCACTGGAACGGATCCATAAAAATGAGGCTGTGATGATGGAAGGCTTCAGTGAGGCGGAACAGTGCCTGCTTC
Organism: Blautia sp. 2227st1_G12_2227SCRN_220401; assembly: GCF_039062885.1. NCBI lineage: Bacteria > Bacillati > Bacillota > Clostridia > Lachnospirales > Lachnospiraceae > Blautia > Blautia sp. 2227st1_G12_2227SCRN_220401. The sequence goes on from NZ_JBCLNI010000006.1 coordinate 20,569, forward strand.
GGAGATTTCTGGAGCAGATCCTTGTAAATATCGAAAAGATCCAGCCGGAGGAAGCCATAGAAAAGCTTCATCCGGATGAAATGACAGAAAGGAAGGAACAGAAACGTGATTAAACTGATGAAATATCTGAAACGATCTGCAGGTTACATCGTACTCATCATTGCGCTTCTTTTTCTTCAAGCATACTGTGATCTGTCTCTGCCGAATTACACATCAAATATCATTAATGTGGGAATTCAGCAGAACGGTATTGAAGACAGTGTTCCTGAGAAGATCAGAAAGACGTCTATGGACAGTCTGAAGCTGTTTATGGAAGAGGATGATGCGAAAACTGTGGATGGATTTTATGAGGAAGAGGGAGATGATCTGGTATTAAAGGATAAAATCTCCAAAGAAGACAGAGAAGAACTCAACGATATCTTCGGCAAACCGATGGTGATCGTTTCTACTCTGACGTCCGACAGTGAGGAATCAAAGGCAGCTCTTGCAAAAATGGGAATCCCGGAAGGGACGGATCCACTGGCGGCTCTTTCTCAGATGCCGGCAGAGGCTTTGGCTGCTATGAAGGACCAGGTCGGAGAAAAGATCGACAAGATGCAGGAATCCATCATCACACAGGCAGGTGTTTCCTATGTTCGTGTAGAATATGAAGCTATGGGTGAAGATGTGGATGCCATACAGATGGATTACATGAAAGCAACAGGTATCCGCATGGTGCTGATGGCACTGGTCACCATGATGGCTGCAGTATGTGTGGTATTTCTTTCATCCAGAGTTGCTGCATCTATGGGACATGATCTCCGTGGGCTGGTTTATAACAAAGTCATAGGTTTTTCCAGCAGAGAGTACCATAAGTTTTCAACAGCATCCCTGATTACACGATGCACGAACGATATCCAGCAGATCCAGCAGGTAATGGCTATGATGTTCCGTATCGTGCTTTACGCGCCGATCCTTGGAATCGGTGGTGTGATCCGCGTGCTTCAGAGAGATTCCTCCATGACATGGATCCTTGGGGTGGCCATTGTACTGATCATGGCATTTATGGCAATGCTGTTCAGGATCGCAATGCCGAAATTTACAGCCCTGCAGACCATGGTAGATAAGCTGAACCTGGTAACAAGAGAAATCCTTACCGGTATTCCGGTTATCCGTGCATTCAGCCGGGAGAAACACGAGGAGGAGCGTTTTGAGGATGCAAATATCACTCTGACGAAGACAAACCTCTTTGTAAACCGTTGTATGACATTTATGATGCCGGTGATGATGCTGATCATGAACGCAGTTTCCGTACTGACCATCTACAGCGGTTCTTATGCAGTAGACAGCGGAAGCATGCAGGTTGGTGATGTTATGGCGTTTATCCAGTATGCAATGCAGATCATCATGTCATTTTTGATGATCACAGCAATGTCTATCATGCTGCCGAGAGCAAATGTATCTGCACGCCGTATCAACGAGGTGCTTGAGACAGAAGTCAGTGTCCAGGATCCGGAGGATCCGGTACAGCCTTCCCAGGATGTGAAGGGGACTGTAGAATTTGATCATGTAAGCTTCGCATATCCGGAGGCAGGAGAGAATGTTATCACAGACATTTCCTTCAAGGCAGAAAAAGGTGAGACAGTAGCGATCATCGGAAGTACAGGAAGCGGTAAGAGTACACTGATCAATCTGATCCCGCGTTTCTATGATGCAACAGAAGGATCTGTGAAAGTGGATGGCGTGGATGTCCGGAAAATGACACAGAAGGATGTCCGTGACAGGATCGGTTATGTTCCGCAGAAGGGTGTACTTTTCTCAGGAACCATTGATTCCAATATCCGTTACGGAAAGACAGAGATTTCGGAAGATGCAGTGAAAAAAGCAGCAGAGGTTGCACAGGCTACGGAGTTTATCGACACCAAGCCGGAGCGATATAAGACTCCGATCGCACAGGGAGGAAGCAATGTTTCCGGTGGACAGAAGCAGAGGCTTTCCATTGCCAGAGCTATCGCAAAAGATCCGGAGATCTTTATCTTTGATGACAGCTTTTCCGCACTGGATTTCAAAACAGACAGCACACTTCGAAAAGCGCTGAAAGAACATACAAAAGAAGCAACAACCATTATCGTGGCACAGCGTATCAGTACGATCTTAAATGCAGATAAGATCCTTGTACTGGACGATGGACATATGGCAGGGATCGGAAGCCATAAGGAGCTGATGAAGTCCTGCGAGGTATATCGCCAGATTGCCATGAGTCAGTTATCAGAGGAGGAATTGGCATGAGTCAGCAGAGAAGAAGAGGTCCGATGGGCGGACACGGAATGCAGCCAACAGAGAAGGCCAAGGACTTCAAAGACTCCATGAAAAAGCTCTTTGGCTATATGGGCAGATATAAATTTCGTTTTATCCTGATGTTTATCTTTGCAGTGGCAGGTACAGCGTTTAATATTGCAGGCCCGAAGATACTTGGAAAAGCTACCACAGAGCTGTTCAATGGTCTGGTTGCTAAGGTAAACGGTACAGGCGGTATTGATTTCGGTAAGATCGGAATGATCCTTCTGTGGACTTTGGGACTGTATGTGGCAAGTGCATGCTTTTCCCTGATCCAGGGATTTGTCATGACGGGGATCTCCAATGATGTTACATACAATCTCCGAAAGGATATTTCAAAGAAGATCAACCGTCTGCCAATGAATTATTTCGAGAGCAGAACAAACGGTGAGATCCTTTCCAGGGTGACAAATGATGTGGATACCCTGCAGATGAGCATCAACCAGAGCATGACACAGCTGATCACATCCGTAACAACACTGATCGGTGTATTTATCATGATGCTTTCCATCAACGTGTGGATGACACTGGCAGCAGTGCTGATCCTGCCGGTTTCCATGCTTATCATTAATAAAGTAATGAAACACTCCCAGAAATATTTCCAGGCACAGCAGGAGTATCTGGGAAAAGTAAATGGTCAGGTTGAGGAAAATTTCGGCGGCCATGATGTGGTAAGAGTATTCAACAAAGAGCAGGATGCGCTGAAGGAATTTGAGCATGACAACCAGAAGCTTTATGAGTCTGCATGGAAGTCACAGTTCTTTTCCGGAATGATGATGCCGATCATGCAGTTTGTGGGAAATCTGGGATATGTGATGGTGGCACTTCTCGGAGGGATTTTTGCCATCAAAGGAACTATCGAGGTTGGAGATATCCAGTCCTTCTTCCAGTATATCCGTAACTTTACACAGCCGATCCAGCAGATCGCCCAGGTTACAAACCTTCTGCAGTCCTCGGCGGCAGCTTCTGAGCGGGTATTTGAATTTCTTGAGGAGCCGGAGGAAGAACTTCAGCCGGAGAACCCGGATTCCATTGAGGGACTGGAAGGAAATGTACAGTTTGAGCATGTGAAATTCGGTTATAATCCGGATAAGATCATTGTAAATGATTTTTCCGCAGATGTGCATGACGGTCAGAAGATCGCCATTGTAGGACCTACAGGTGCAGGAAAAACGACGATCGTAAAGCTGCTGATGCGTTTTTATGATGTAAATGGCGGAAGCATCAAGGTTGACGGACATGATATCCGGAACTTCAACCGCAGCAATCTCCGTGAGATGTTCGGAATGGTGTTGCAGGACACTTGGCTGTTTTCCGGAACCATTATGGAAAATATCCGCTATGGAAGACTGGACGCAACGGATGAAGAGGTGATCGCAGCAGCAAAAGCGGCCCATATCCACAACTTTATCATGCAGCAGCCCGGCGGCTATCAGATGGTCCTGGATGAGGAGACCAGTAATGTTTCTCAGGGGCAGAAGCAGTTGCTTACCATTGCAAGAGCGATCCTGGCAGACAATAAGATCCTGATTCTGGATGAGGCCACATCTTCCGTTGATACAAGAACAGAAATGCAGATCCAGAAGGCTATGGATAACCTGATGAAGGGCAGAACCAGCTTTGTTATCGCCCACAGACTTTCTACCATTAAGGATGCAGATCTGATCCTGGTGATGAAGGACGGAGATATCATTGAGCAGGGAGATCATGAAGAGCTGCTGGCACGGAAGGGCTTCTATGCGGATCTGTATAACAGTCAGTTTGAACAAAAACAGGCATAATCCTGTTTTTGTTCATGAGGAAGTAGCGAAGCGGATTCCGAATGTCTGCTTTGCTGAAAGAGGCACAGGCATAAGATAACCTGAGTATTGGGCAGGATTACAGCACCGGAAATGTACTTCCATCCGAAAAACGGATCGGCCACGTTTCCGGTGCTTTTTTTTGCGGATTTTTTTCAGGTTAATGTGGTGAATAAATATTGTATAATTCATATAAAAATGATGGGAATAATAATATAAATTATATGAAAATAGCACAAAATCGTAAGAAAGTACAGTCTGTTCGGAAGAATAAAGAGGAATTCCATGATTCATACAGTATAATAGGATATATCGAGTGTGTGGAAAAACTACAAACTGGAAAATGCGGAATGTTAAAGAGAAGAGAGGTATTTTTATTATGAAACAGAAAGCAATGGATATGAAACTTGTAGTAAAACCGTTGGTTGGATGTCTGACACATACACATTTCTGGGAGGGACCATGTCGTGCCGGACATAAAGAGGATATGACTGTTGAAGCTGAGACAAAAGCAGCTGATGAGGCGTTCAAAAATTCAGTTAAGGGATTACAAGGGGTTATTGATGAGGTAGAATTCACGGAGCCTGTGGATGTCCGCTATAATGAGTCTTTTGTTGTAGATAAAGACCTTTTTGCAAAAATCGGAGAGGATGTTGATGAGATCGATTGCTTCCTCTGCATGGGATGGAGAATTCCTAAGCTTGAGCGTTTCGGAAAGCCGGTCGTTATCTGGCAGAACGGAAACGAAGGAATTGATTTTGCAGCATACTGCCGTTCCATCGGAGTAGAGGCATATGTATGTATGGATCTTCAGGATGTGAATGAGATCATGCATATTCTCTGGGTAAGAAAAGCAGTTCGCAATACAAGGGCGCTTGTACTGACAGCAGGATCTCAGCCTACATTCGGAATTCAGAGTCTGATCCGCGATCCGGAGATCCTTCGTCAGCGTTACGGAGTTGAAGTGGTGAAGCTTCCATTTACATCCATTTTCAAATATATGGATGAGATCACAGATGAGGAAGCAAAACCGATTGCAGATAAGATCATTGCAGGATCTACCGATACACAGGTAAACACAGACTGGTTTATCAATGACGTGAAATATTATCTGGCTGCCAAAAAGATGATGGATATTTATGACTGCAACGCTTTCTCAACCGCATGTCATGAGCTCTGTACAACAGAAATCCCGCAGAACCGTAAATTCACACCATGTATGTGCCATTCCATCATGAAAGACGAGGGAATTCCAAGCGGATGTGAGGAAGATCTTAATGCACTGATGGCCATGCTAATCATGCAGTATGCCGGAAAACGTCCGGCATTCATGGGTAACCCGAACCACGAGACAGACGAGCTTCTCCGCATCCACCATGCAGTACCGGCTCTTCAGATGAACGGTTATGGAACAAAACCGCTGGCATACAAACTCTGGGCATTCACAGGCCAGGGATTCGGTGGAAAACTGCAGGTTGACTTCACAGAGAACGATGATGATTATATCACACTTGGACGTTTCAATCCGGCAGGCGATACCATGTGCATCAAGAAAGGCAAGGTTATCCGTTCTGAATATGCAGATACATACTGCAGTCCGTTCTACTACATCCAGATGGACGATGCAAGAGAATTCATGCACAATCTTGCAGGATTCGGACATCATCAGGTGCTGATCTTCGGTGATTACACAAAGATGATCAAGAAGATTGCAAAAATTATGAACTTCAATATTCTGGAAGGATGATTGGATGATATATCTGAACAACGGGGCAACTTCCTGGCCGAAGCCCCCTGCTGTTTTGGAAGCTGTGCAGGCGTGCCTTAGCGGCACGCCTGCTTCGCAGTTCCGGGGCGGCAGCTCGATCATGAAAAAAGATGTGGAAGTACTTTGCCGGGAAAAACTGGGACAGCTCCTTGGAATCAGGGAAACAGAGAGAATATTTTTTACATCAGGGGCAACAGAAAGCATGAATACAGTCCTTGGGGGGCTGGACTATGGTGAAAAAGGCAGTAGCATCCTGGTAACGCAGACAGAGCATAACAGTGTGCTACGTCCGGTATATAATCTGGAACAGCTGAGAGAACATCCGGTGCTGGTAGTGAAGTGTACGATAAACGGGACAGTGACGGAAGAAGCCCTGGAAACAGCAGTACGACCGGACAGCCGTGTGCTGATCGTGAACCACTGTTCCAACGTGACAGGCTGTGTGCAGGATATGGAGATGATCCGGGAATTTGTAAAGAGACATGGACTGATCCTGATTGTGGATGTGTCGCAGAGTGCTGGCTGTATCCCTGTTGATGCAGATAAATGGGAAGCAGATGCGCTTATTTTTACAGGCCACAAAAGTCTGATGGGAATTCAGGGAACCGGCGGATTTTATGTCAGGAGCGGAATTGAGCTGAAGCCTCTGAAATATGGGGGAACCGGAAGAAACAGCGCACAGCTTACCTACGAGAACAAAGATTATGAGTATGAGGTAGGAACTCAGAACATGCCGGGAATCACAGGACTTCTGGCTGGGGCGGAGTTTATTGAGCAGACAGGACTTGCGGCAATTATGGAAAAAGAAGCTCGTCTGATGGAAATGCTTTATTGTGGTCTGGAACAGATAGAGGGTGTAAGGATCTACGGAAACCATGACGTATGCAGAGGACCTGTGATGAGCCTGAATTTTCAGGGACTGAAAGCTTCGGATGCCGCGTATATTCTGGAAAGCGGATATGGGATCATTGTCCGTTCAGGGCTTCACTGTTCGCCATTGATCCATAAGGCAATGGGAACAGAAGAGGGCGGAACTGTGAGAGTAAGTGTTTCGTGGTTTACGGAGGAGAAGGATATAAAGGAATTTTTAGGAGCTGCGAAGGAAATAGCAGCATCTGTGGCACGGAATATTTAGCAGGCAAGTTACAGAGCAAATTTATACGGATGTATTACGAAGAACGATCACAGGAATCAGTCATATAGGGCAGACAGCAGATCCACGGGAAATCTGCCTGTAAAGGAAAGGGGAATACACGATTATGAAAATAATAGGAAAACAGCCTTCCAGGGAAAAATGTGCAGAATCCGGCTGGTTTGCCTGGGATTATCTTCTGGATGAACCGGTAGAGCGGGAATTCATTCTGAAGCTGAGACCATTGGGTGGATTCACATATCTTGATATGCTGAAACAGCCGTTTTTTAAGATTGACAGCGATTACTATATGATAAAAGGAATTCAGGGTAATGATTATTTCCGCATTGCTGTCCATGGGAAGCACGAAGATCAGCTGGAAGAGTTAGAACGAACTATCACAGATTGCATGGAAAAATAATATCTGCTATAATATTGTGAGCGTAAGAAGACACTGGAAAGGCTGCCGGTCCTGCCGGAAACAGCTGATGCGATGACAGTGTCTGCGTTTACAGGAGGCAGAATTTGCGATTAGAGAGAGACAACATACCCCTTGACAAAGAATTTCCTTTTCAGATTTCAGAGGTGGAACTGACACCGGAGAACAGTCGGCCTGGAAGTTATCACTGGCACAGCTATTTCGAGATCACCTGTGTGTTGGGGGGCAAGGGAAATTATTTTGTAAACGGGCAGGAATATACAATGGAAGAAGATGACATCATCATCTTCAATAATGTGGAGCCTCATGGATGGAAGCTGATCGGTGGAGACATGAAGCTTCTTGTGATGATCTTTTCACCGGAATTCGTGGCCGAAAAGCTGAGTATTTTTGATACGGAATATCTGAAGCCTTTTGTTGAGAGAGGAAGTAATTTTAAGAACCGTATCGGCAGGGAAGAAGAGGTAAGCGGAGAGATCCGTTCCAGTATCTGGGAGATTTATCACGAATGGCAGCAGAAAAAAGAAGGCTATCCGCTGATGATCAAGGCGAATGTACTTCGCATCCTTACCATGCTGATCCGGGCTTATCAGGATGAGAGCAAGTCAGGGGAAATGCTCCGTGAGAAGAAAAATGCAATGAAGCGTCTTGAGCAGGCTTTTAATTACATAGATGATCATTACTGTGAGAAGATCACTCTGGAAGAAGTTGCTTCTTCCGTATATATGAGTTCCAACTATTTTTCTTCTTATTTCCGTAAGGTGACAAATATCAGTTTCAGCGATTATGTCACAAGGATGAGGATCAACCATGCGCGTGAGTTTCTTCGGGAAACAGATAAAAATGTTACGGAAATCGCCATGGAATGCGGATTTAATAATATTTCCAATTTTTACAGACTTTACAAAAAACACGTGGGGAAACCGCCGAAAGATGAGAAGCAGAAGAAACAGTAAAAATAGTTAAAATTCATGAGCGGATAAGTCATAGACGGAAATCAGGCTTCGATGTTAGGATAAAAGTAAGAAATTTTGTCCTGATATCGGAGCTTTTTTATTAGAAAGGCTCCGATATCAGAAACGGAATATTAATGTCTGATTTACCGGACAGATAAGGAGAAGGGAAATTATGGTTAAAACAGATAGCTATGTACAGTTTGAAGCAGGAAAGCTGACATACCGGGTGGTTCCGGTGACAGAGGAGATCATCCGCATGATCGTTTCCGGAAAAGAGATCAAAGAGGCACAGGACTCCCTGATCATTGAGAAAAAAGAATATCCTGAGGTTGATTTTTCAGCAGAGGAAAATGCAGGAAGTATCATTGTGAAAACTGTGAAAGTTTGTGCAGAGATCAACACTGCATCCGGTGATATCATCTGGAAGCATGCAGACGGAAGCAAGTGGCTTTCCCAGAAGAAACCGGAACTGACTGAAACAGATGTGATCCACTATAATACAGGCGATGAGGAGCCGATCATCAACCGTGTAAAGACAGTTGACGGTGAGAGGAATTTTATCCAGAATCTGAAAGCTGAGAAAGTAAGAACAGCATATCGTGGAAAACTGTTCTTCACATGGAAAGAGGATGAGGAAATCCATGGGCTTGGCCAGGCAGAGGAAGGTATTTACAATTACAGAGGTCACTGCCAGTACTTATATCAGCATAACATGCGTATCCCGATGCCGGTTTTGGTTTCCACAGAAGGATATGGAATTCTTGTTGACTGCTGTTCACTTATGACTTTTAATGATGATCTGAAAGATTCCTATCTGTTTCTGGATACTGTAGATCAGATCGATTATTATTTTATGGGCGGTCATACTATGGATGAGATCATCCATGATTACCGTTATCTTACAGGCAAGGCGCAGATGCTGCCGAAATGGGCTTATGGCTATGTACAGTCCAGAGAGCAGTATTACACGGCAAAAGAGCTTCTTGAGATTGTTCGCCACTACCGTAAGATCGGGGTTCCGCTTGACTGTGTGGTACAGGACTGGAATACCTGGGATCCTGGAAACTGGGGCGAGAAGATCCTGGATCAGAAGCGTTACGGAGATATGAAAGAATGTGCGGAGGAAATCCACAAACTGAATGCCCATACCATGGTTTCCGTATGGCCGAATATGAATGCAGGCGGCAAGAACCATACAGAGTTTTTTAAGACTGGTCATCTTCTTTATGATTATGCGACTTATGATGCTTTTAATGAAGAAGCGAGAGAAATGTACTGGAAACAGGCACAGGAAGGACTTTTTGACCAGGGCTTTGATTCCTGGTGGTGCGATTCCACAGAACCGTTTTCCGGTCCTGACTGGAGTGGTGCAGCAAAGAGAGAGCCATGGGAAAGATATGAGCTTGTCGGCGGTGAGCACAAGAAATATCTGGATCCTGCTGTTGCCAATGCTTTTGCACTGATGCATGCAAAGGGAATTTATGAGAATCAGAGAAAAACTACAGAAGAGAAACGAGTTCTTAACCTGACACGTTCCGGCTATGCTTCCGGCCAGAAATATTCTGCAATGCTGTGGTCAGGCGATACCTGTGCATCCTGGGATAATCTTAAGACACAGATCGTGGAAGGCCTGAATATGGGACTGAGTGGATATCCATACTGGACACTGGATATCGGCGCTTTCTTTACAGTTGCTGATAAGTGGCAGAACCGTGGATGCGGCTGCAACACAGATCCGGAGCCGAAATGGTTCTGGCAGGGCAAATATAACGAAGGTGTGAAGGATAAAGGATACTGTGAGCTGTATACAAGATGGCTGGAGATGGGAACCTTCCTTCCGATGTTCCGTTCCCATGGAACTGATACACCAAGAGAAATCTGGAACTTTGGTGAAAAAGGAACCATGTTCTATGATGCCATCGAGAAGTTTATCAAGCTCCGTTATCATCTGATGCCGTATATTTATTCCCTTGCAGGTGCTGTACATTTTAATGATTATACGATTATGAGAAGCCTTCTCTTTGACTTCCCGGAGGATAAAGAAGCACGCAAGGTTGAGAATGAGTTTATGTTCGGACCGTCCCTTCTGATCTGTGCTGTTACAGAGCCGATGTATTACGGACCGGAGAGTACTGAGCTCCATAGAGAGAAAACATGGAAATGCTATCTCCCGGCAGGTACGAAATGGTACGATTACTGGACAAACAAGGAGTATGAAGGCGGCCAGTACGTAACCGTAGATGCTCCGATCGACCGGATGCCGATCTTTGTAAAAGCAGGAAGTATCCTTCCTGTTGCAGAGGGACTTGTATATGCTTCCCAGAAACCTGAGGAGTCGGTGAAACTTATGGTATATCCAGGTGAAGACTGCAAGTTCACTATTTATGAGGATGAGGGAAATAACTACAATTTTGAAAACGGTGCTTATGCAACAACAGAGCTTACCTGGGATGATAAAACAGGAACTCTGACTGTTGGCGGGCGTCAGGGAAGTTATCCGGGAATGGAAGAAGTTTCCTATGTGACTGAAGTTGTAAAATAAATAAGCGATAATAAGGAAAGACTGTCTGAAAAGGTGCCTGGCATCTCTTTGGGCAGCCTTTTTTAACTCTATACATCGTGACGGCTTTCGGGTATAATTCTGTAATAAGGCATTTTTATGCCTGAGAAAAAACAACAGAAACGGGAGGATTTTACCATGATCATAACAACAACGCCATCTGTAGAGGGAAGAGCAATCCGTGAATATAAAGGAATCGCATTCGGAGAAGTGATCACAGGAGTAAATTTTATGAAAGATCTTGGAGCAGGTCTTCGGAATTTCTTTGGCGGCAGAAGCGCCGGTTATGAGGAAGAACTTCAGAAAGCCAGAGGAGAAGCCCTGGCAGAGCTGGAGCAGCGTGCAGGTGCAATGGGAGCTAATGCAGTGATCGGTGTGGATATTGACTACGAAGTGCTTGGTGCAGATAATGGAATGCTGATGGTAACAGCAAGCGGAACTGCTGTAGTGGTGGATTAAGGCTTATGGCAGCGGTAAAAAACGGACGTGAATACCTTTCACATGTGACAGAGTCATTAAAGCACAGGATCGCACAGCTGGATGAATCCATAGAGGCCGGACAGAAAGAAATCGAAGGTATGCATGAGTACTACTGGGAAAACTATACAGAGATGGACCAGTACGGTTATGAGAATTTTGATAACCAGCAGGCACTTCTCCATGAGATCAATGCCAGCAATGAGAAGATCGAACTGCGTCGGAGATTCAGGAAGATGATGGATTCACCGTTTTTCGGAAGGGTGGATTTCTGCTATGAAGGAGAAGATGAGCCGGAGATATTTTATATCGGAATTGCGAACCTGGCTGAGGAGAACGGCGGACTTCCGTTGATCTATGACTGGAGAGCACCTGTGTCCGGACTGTTCTATGATTTTGACAAGGGACCGGCTTCCTACCAGGCTCCGCTTGGCGAGATCCACGGGGATATTGCTGCCAAGTGGCAGTACAAGATCCGCGGTGGAAAAATGATCTATGAGTTTGAGAGTGATGTGAAGATCGACGATGAGATCCTGAAGGCAGAGCTTGGAAGCAACGGTGATGTACAGCTGAAGAATATTATCCGCACGATCCAGAAGGAGCAGAATGCGATCATCCGAAACACTTCGGATCGTATCATGGTGATCCAGGGAGCAGCAGGAAGCGGAAAGACTTCCATTGCCCTGCACAGGATCGCTTATCTCCTGTATCATGACAGGAAAAATCTGAAATCTTCTTCTGTGCTGGTGCTTTCACCGAATGGGGTGTTCTCGGACTATATTTCCCATATCCTGCCGGAGCTTGGCGAGGAGAATATCCGGGAGATGAGCTTTGACCTTTTTGCATACAAGAGACTGAAAAATGTTGTTTCTGACTGTGAAGACAGATATGATCTGATCGAGCGTCAGATTGCAGGATTATGCGATGAAAAGCTTCTGAAAGAGAAACTGTCACGGGATTTTCTGGATCGTATGGAAGGATATCTGGTGGAGCTTGAGGACAGCCTTATGAACTTCCGTGATGTGGAACACAGAGGCGTGGTCAAAAAAGAGCAGGAGATCATAGAGCTTTTTTACTTTAAATTCATGGATATCCCGCTGCTTTCCAGAATGGATGCAGTAGCAGAATATTTCATTGATGAGGTGGAGACTCTTAAGGGATTCGATCTTCCGGATGAGGAAAGGGAGGCTGTGAAGAGCCGTTTCTACAGGATGTATGAGACAAGAGATCTCTATGTGCTGTACAACCGTTTCCTGAGACAGGAAGGTTTTCCTTCTCTTCCACAGGTTCAGTATGAAAAAAGAAAGCTGCGCTATGAGGATGTGTATCCGGTTTTGTATCTGAAATATCGGCTGGAAACTCAGCAGGAGGATTCCGGTGTGCGCCATCTGATCGTGGATGAGATGCAGGATTATTCCATGATCCAGTATCTGATCATTCAGAGACTCTTTAAATGCAGGATGACTATTCTTGGGGACAGAGAACAGACTATGGACGGCGAGCAACAGGATGTGCTGACATTTCTGCCTAAGATCTTTGGAAAAGATATACGCAGGATCGTGATGAACAAGAGCTACCGTAATACTGTTGAGATTGCGTCTTATGCCAATAAACTGGCGGGAATTACGGAAGTGGAGCTTTTTGAACGTCATGGAAAACCTGTTGTGGAAAAAGAATTTCCGGGGCTTGAGGAGGCACTGGAGAGCGTAGTGAGAGAGCTGCGGCTTGAGAAGCAGGCAGTCATAGCTGAGAATGCAGATGAAGGTGTTGAAGATATTATTTCATATGAAACAGCAGCAGTGATCGCAAGAACTGCAGATGAAGCAAGGGAAACTTACTACATTCTGAAGGAGAAGCTGGAAGCAGAAGGCTTTGATACCAAGGAGCGTTTGTCCCTTCTTCACAGAGACAGCACAAACTTCCAAAAAGGCCTGACTGTCACAACATTCTACATGGCAAAGGGTCTGGAGTTTGATCAGGTATTTTCTGTATTTCCTGGGGAAGACCGAAGTCCGATCGTGGAGCGGGCGAGATATATTGCGGCGACGAGAGCTCTTCATGAATTGTATATGTATGAAGTTGTGAAATAAAATATAAAAAGTCATTTCAGAAGCCGGATGCTTTGGGAACAGAGCATAACCGGACGTCATGAAATGACTTTTTTGTTTATATATACCTGGAAAATTTATTAACTGATCTGCTGGCTCTCTCCCTCATCTTTATATTCCAGAGGGCTTTTCCCTGTATGTTTCTTAAAGATCCTGCTGAAATATCCCTGGTCGTGATAGCCGCACATTTCACCGATCTGTTTTACAGAAAGGGAAGGCTCATGGATCAGCAGCTTCTGTGCATGGCTCATCCGGAGATTGATCAGATATTTGGTAGGGGTGCAGTCATAGACCTGACAGAAGATTTTGGTCAGGTAGCTGGGACTGTAGTTCATGGTTCCTGCAATCAGGTTCAGGTTGATATCCTCTGCATAATTCTGTACCATGAAGTTCTTGAGAAGCTCTGCAATCTGTCCCGGTGACATGCAGGAAGCACCTGGGGCGAATACGGTTTCGTAGTCATCACGTTTAATCTGAAGTTCCTGTTTGATCTTAAGGAGAACATTTTGGAGTTCGTCCGGATCTACAGGCTTCAGAAGGTAATCAGAAACCTTCAGCGTGATGGCTTTTTTTGCGTATTCAAAATCAGAAAATCCGCTGGTGATCACAAATTTCGTAAAGGGAAACTGATCACGGATCCTGGTGAGCAGGGTGATTCCGTCCATGACGGGCATCTTGATATCCGTAAATACCACATCCGGGCTCATCTGTTCCACCAGCGAGAGGGCCTGTGCACCTGTCTGTGCTGTGCCGATCACCTGAAAATCAGGATCTGCTTTTTCAATCTTATGTACCAGATTATTCAGAAGAAGTTCTTCATCTTCTGCCACAATAACAGTATAGTTCATAGTATTATTCCTCCGCATCTGTCTGAAAATACCGTCCAATAGAAACAATTCCGTGGCCGTCCGCTGTATTTCCATACCTGAAAATGATGTCATCTTTGCAGAAGAGTTTCCAGCGGAGAAATACATTGACAGTGCCAAGACCGTTGATCTTCAAAGCAGGCATGCCGGGATTTCGAATGGCATTCATGATATCTGAATTTATTTTTTTCTTGGCTTTTTCAGTGAATCCCGGTCCGGTGTCTGTAACATCGATCTGCCAGCTGTTTTGGTTTATTGTACTGCTGATTGTGATAGTCCATGGCGGTTCGCAGTCAGAACCATATTTGATAGCGTTTTCCACAATAGGCTGGATGATCAGCTTCGGAACCGGCTGATCCAGAAGAGATTCATCCACATCAATGGAATAATTCAGACTGGACTGGTAGCGGACCTTCATGCAGTAGAGATATTTCTGGACATAATCAAGCTCTTCGCGGAGTGTTACAGTTGTTTCAGCAGTATTGGTAATATAACGCATGATCCTGGAAAGATTGCGGCACATTTTTTCCACGGTATCCGTATCTCCGTTTTCTGCAAGCACCATAATGCTGGAAAGAGAGTTGTAATAAAAATGAGGATTAATCTGACTCTGCAAAGCCATGCTGCGTGCTTTCATTTCCTGCTCCTTGGCTTCGTTAAGCTGAGTCATGGAATCTTTTAGGTTATCGCTCATCAGCTGGAATGCCTGATACAGTTCTTCCAGTTCATTGACGGAAACCGGATAGGAAGTGACTTTTTCCTGGCCGAGAGTGTCCAGTTCCATACGTTGGATAATGTGCTTCAGGTGTTTCACCGGTTTTACTACAGAGCGGGAAAGCCTGTAGGAAACGATTACTGCTGCGGCAAGAAAAGCAGCAACAACAGCCAGAAGGATCTTCAGCATTTTGTATACAGGGGCAAGGATCACAGATTCCGGCTGGATAGTCAGATAAGTGTAGCCTGTATATGCGGAATTCAGTCTGGAGACGTATTCTTTCTGATCTGTGACGGGACTCTGTACGGTAAGGGTATCCTGGTCAGAATCAGTAAGTTTGTAATATTTTGAAATATCATTGGTATCGTCGGCTGTGATATCATAAGGATAGATAAGATCGCCGGACTCATTGAAAACATAGACACTGGCAGCATTTCCGTGATTTTTTTTCTCATAGGAAATGATGCTCTTAAAGATGGATTTACATTGTTTGGCGGTTTCAATCACGCCGACACCACGGCCGTACTGGTTGGTGAAGGAGCGGTACAGGGAGATGAACCACTGGGGATAGCGGGCAGATTTGGAATAGACGTAAGTGCTGTAAGGAGCTGTCAGGACTTTTTTTCCGTTGGCTTCACGGGCTTTCTGGATCCATTCATTATGAGAGTCGTCGCTTTTTTTGACCATGGTGGAAAGGCCGGCCTGGAGCACATATCCGGAGAAATCATAAAGATTTACCTGATCAGCTTTCAATTCGGTGCCGCTTAAGGAGATAAAAAGATCGGACATGGCAGAAAGCATTTCATCGGAAATATTAAGGTCAAATTTCTGGTCGAGAACGGATTTCGACATGTTGCTGTAATTGATGTTTACAGATACAGTGTCAAGATTCTGGATTGCAGAGTCTACCTGGGACTGAAATGTGGAATTTAAGGTGCTCATGGCACTGATCTGGCTTTTCTTCAGCTGCCCGGATGCAAAAACATAAAAGAATATGGCAAAAGAAAAAAGGATCAGGCAGGCCATGCCAAGATAGGCGATAAAAAGTTTGGACTGCAGACTGCGTGTTTTCATATTGGTAAGCCCCCTGTGTGTGAAATGGTCGTGCAAAACATTGGCTAAAAGTATAGCACATTTGTAAAAAAAGTACAAACCGTAAAAATGTAATTCTGAAATAGTGCTTGAAAATGTCAATAGAAACTTGTGTATAGTTACGGAAAATATGAAAAAAGTATAATAAACTGTGAAAAAAGTACAAATACAGGGCAGGAATATCCATGGCTTTTAAAATGATCAGATGATAAACTAATATCATCAAGAGAGAACGAAAAATCAGTTCAAAAAAAGGAGGAAACATTAATGAAAAGAAAGAGATTTCTGGCAGTAGCCTGTGCAGCAGCAATGATCGCTTCCATGACGACAGGACTTGCAGTGAACGTATCTGCAGCGGATGAGAAGAGCGATTTCGCAGGCGAGGAGCTCAGCATCCTGGTTTCAGCAGGATGGATGGACAATCGTTACGATGAGACAATTAAACGTTTTGAGGATACCTACGATGTTACCGTAGACCTTCAGACGATTCCGGCTGATCAGTATTCAGATCTTCTTCAGTCCAAACTTGCTACAGATTCCTGTGCAGATATCTTCTGGATCCAGTCCAACCCGTTTGCAATTGAATCTACCATCGTTGATCCTGAGAAATACTGCATCGACTTTACAGGAGCTTCCTGGGAGAATGTTATGCCGGAGACAAGAAAAGAGTCCTGCGTATACAATGACAAACTGTACGGACTTCAGATTTGGAACGCATCTCCGGAGTATGTAATGGTTTACAACAAGACACTGTTCGAAGAGAACGGCTGGGAAGTACCGACAACATATGATGAGCTGAAAGAACTCTGCGGTAAGATCCAGGATGCAGGAATCACACCTTGGTTCATGCCTGGTGCAGATGGATGGCAGCATCAGCTGGCATTTTTCCAGATCGGCGGCGTTTATGAAGAAGCAACACCTGGTCTATATGACGAATTAAATGAAAACAAAGCAACATTTGCAGATAACGAGAAGATGCTTGAAGTTCTGAATGAGTTCAAAGAACTCTCTGATGCAGGATACTTCGGAGAAGACTGGATCGGAACAGACAGTACAAACATGTCCAACGAATTTGGTGACAGAAACTGTGCAATGGCACTTGCAAATTCCAGTTTCATCAAACAGATCCAGGAAGACACAGGCACATCTGATGAGTTTGGAATGTTCCTTGAGCCACTTGGCGACAATACCTGGTATCCAAGCAGCAACTCCGGCCCGACAATGTTTGGTTACAAGGGAACAGAGCATGAGGATCTTGTAAAAGAGTTTTTCAACTTCGTTACAACAACAGAGAGCCTTCAGGAAATTCTTGACAACTCTCCGGCATACACAAACCTTGACGTTAACGATGACAAGCTTGAGCAGCACTGGCTGCCGGAGGAGCAGGAGTTCCTTAAAACAGTTCCGGATGACAAGAAGGCTGTTGTAACACTTCAGACAGGTACAAAATATACAAACGATTACTGGACACAGTTTGGTCAGGATATGGTTGCATTCTGCCAGGGCGAGATGGAAGCAAACGATGTTCTTAAGAACATGGATACCAACCGTGCTGAGGCAGCAAAAACTGTAGGCGACGAGAACTGGAAATAAATAACAGAACTTAAAACTAGTTGACCCGAAGGCAGAGCCGGTATTTGCCGGCTCTGTTTTAACTTAAAACAGGAGGTGCTTTCTGTGAATAAGAAGAGAATCTATCCACAGTGGTTTCTGATACTGCCGTTGGCATTATATATCATTTTTTTCCTGCTTCCCAGTGTAATGGGTGTTGGTTACTCCTTTACAGACTGGAACTCCAGAAGTGTTCTTAATGGTACTCATTTTGTGGGACTGCAGAATTTTGCTGAGATTTTTACATCAGATAAGTCTTATCTGAGCGGTATTGGCAATACATTGAAGTTTACTATCATTTCCAACATCGTTAAGCTGATCCCGGCTCTTCTGATCGCGATTATGCTTCAGGAGGGACTTAAAGGCAAAGGGCTTTACAGAACATTGCTCTACCTGCCGTCTATTCTGCCTTTTGTAATCATTGGTCTTGTATTTAAATCCATCCTGAATTATAATAACGGACTTTTAAACACACTTCTTGATGCATTCCATCTTGGAATTTTCAAACAGAAATGGCTGTCTGATCTGGCTATTGTATGGAAATCCATCTATGGTGTAGATGCATGGCGAGGTATTGGTTATGTTATGACTATCTTTCTTGCAGGTCTGAATACGATTCCGAAATCTTATTATGAGGCTGCACAGATTGACGGTGCAAACTTCTGGCAGAGACTTCGGTATGTAACACTTCCGATGCTGAGTGGTGCTATCATGATCAACCTTGTATTTGGTATTACATATGGTCTGAAAGTATTCGATATTGTTTATGTACTTACAAACGGTGGCCCTGGACATGCAACAGAGGTTCTTACAACTTATGCATTCCAGCTCTATTCCAGAGGCCAGTATGGAATGTCTTCTGCATTGAATACTGTTCTTCTTGTAATTACAGCGATCATAGGTGTATTTATTGTTAAGACATTGAGTAAACAGGAGGTACAGCAGTAATGGCAAAAAAAAGAATTCAGAATTTATTAAAACATGTTGTATGTATCCTGCTTTGCTTATGTGTCGTGCTTCCATTTTATATGGTATTGATCAACTCTTTTAAGACAAAAGCAGAGGCAGCCAGAATGAGTCTGGCACTTCCTACAGAGTGGGTATTTTCCAACTACTCTGAGGTTATTGAAAAAGGAAGCCTGATCCAGGGATTCCTGAACAGTTTTGCATATGCGCTGATCGCTACAACACTTGGCGTTGTACTTTGCTCCATGGCTGCATTTGTTATGTGCCGTAAGAGAACAAAATTGAATGTATTCCTGTACTACTTTGTACTTTGCGGACTGTTCTTCCCTGTCAACTATGTAACATTGGTACGTGTACTCAGTACACTGCACCTGAACGATACAAGAGTTGGCATTATCATGGTATTTACCAGTGCAATGATTCCGTTCTGTGTATTTACCATCCGTAACTTCGTAATCTCTGTCCCGGTTGAGCTGGACGAGGCTGCTGTTATCGACGGCGCAGGCCCGTTAAGCCTGTTCTTCAAGATCATCATGCCGCTTCTGAAACCAACTATGGTAACATGTTTTATCCTTCAGTTCATGACAGTATGGAGTGATTTCCTCACACCTTTGTATCTGTCAAGCAAGAGCCGTCTCTTCCCGATGACAATGGCTGTATATCAGTTCTTCGGAAAGAACAAGAGTTACTGGAACTATATTTTTGCTGATATCGTACTTACCTGTATCCCGGTTATTATTGTTTACATGATCGGCCAGAAATACATCGTAGGTGGTATGACATCCGGTGCGGTAAAAGAATAAAGAAAAATATTATAAGAATTATAAAAAAGCACTGCGAGATGAAAAGTTGGATTCATCTTACAGTGCTTTTTACTATTGAAATCTCAGAAATTACTGCATGTTTTTGCAGAAGATATCCTCCATGGAAGCCTTAAGCGGAACGCCAAGCCTGCGTAAAGTCCCGTCTAGGGCTGCGAAAACTTCTCTTACATTATAGAATGTAGCGTTGTTTCCCATATGTCCGATGCGGATCACTTTGCCAGCCAGGACATCGAAGGAACCTGCCAGCATAATGTTGTAGTCTTTTTTTACTCCCTCAAGGATCGCTTCGGCTGTTGTGCCCTCCGGTACTTCAAAAACAGTAACTGTACTGGAATATCCGCTGTGCAGGTAAAGGTTCAGGCCTGCTCCTGTAATGGCCTTTCGGGAGGCTGCGGCGATTTTGGCGTGGCGTGTAAGGATCCCGGGATCATCGGCAATGTTGTCAATAGCAGCCCGCAGGCCATAGATATCGCTGATCGGCATGGTATATGGAAACCATTTTTCTTCATAATAATGTGCAAAGGTTGTGAGATTTGCGTAGAAAGAAGCAATGGGTGTCTTTCTTTCAGTCATTGCCTTCTTTGCATCGCTGCTGACTACAACAAAGGTAAGTCCCGGAGGTGCAGATACCACCTTCTGCGATCCGCCGCACATGATATCGATCTGGCATGCATCAATGTTCAGAGGCTCGCCGAAGGAAGCGGAGACAGAATCTACAACGGTAAGGATCCCGTATTTTTTAAGAAGCGGGCAGATGGCAGATACATCGTTGAGCATGCCACTTGGAGTATCGCCGTGTACTACGGTTGCATATTTGTAGTCATGGTTATCCGCAAGGAAGGCTTCCAGTTCCTTTACATCGAGAGTGTTCTGATAATCTCTGGTATAAAGCTCCGGTCTGCCTCCGTACATGGAAACAAAATCGGCAAAGCCTTTTCCGTAGATACCATTGTCCAGAACAAGAACCTTATCTCCGGGCTCAGTCATGGAAGCAATGGCAGCCTCCAGTCCAAGGATACCCTCACCGCTTAAGATGAGAGTTTCGTTGGAGGTATGGAGAAGAGAGCTGATCTTCTCGCAGGTTTCTTTATAAAATTCGACAAAATCTTCGTCCAGATCCGGATTTGTGCATTCCATGCTTCTTGCCAGACGGACATTCTCTGCGACCTGTGTAGGTCCCGGTGTCATGATCTTATACATAAGCTCACCTCTTGATCTTTATATTATTTCCGCAAATTACGGCAGCTGTTACAGCTATTTTTTTAATCCGGTTTTTCTTGCTGCAAGGTTTAATGGTGTGATCACTACGAGAACGATGACAGCTGCAACACCGATCTGGACCAGGTTTCCCGGGATGGAAGATACCGGTGCCAGTGGATTTCCATAGATGATAACCTCTGCAATGTAGTATCCCACAACCTTGATCACGCAGGCTGCGGCAATGGCAATCACATACCATTTCATGTTCTGGTGCCGGGGATTCTCTGTGAGCTTACCTACTGTGAAGCCCATGATCCCTACAATAATAAGAGTAAATGGTGCCCACAGGGTCCAGCCGGAGAGAAGGTCAAAGAGCCCCATTCCGATCCCACCGGCAATGGCTCCGGTTTTCTTTCCGAATAAAATGGCACCGATGAATAACGGTACATTTCCAAGGTGGATCAGTCCGCCGTTGGCAGCGATCGGAAGCTTAACATTAATAAATGCGGTGAAGATATAAGTCAGTGCAACAAATGCGGCTGTAATGGTGAGAAACTGAACAGATGAAAGCTCCTGGTCAGTTCTCTGAGATGTCTGAACTGCTTTTTCCATAATGATAGATCCTTTCCCGAAAACATCGATGTATGGATGTCCTCTTTTCATATATTTTTGGTTGGGTATACTTTACAACATGAGTGTACATGAATAAAGACACAATTATAGAAAAAAAAGAGGGGACAGATTCAGGGAGATATTTGTCATTAAAACAGGAGGCTTACTTGGTGGGGAATAAATCAGAACTTTCGTAATGAAGGCGTAAAACGGGAAATACAGGATCAGCATAAGAAGAGAATAAGATAGGTATATCTGGGAAAATTATAATGTTAGAAAAATCCTGTACGGAGCAGGATATCTGCTTACAGGATATTCATAAAGTACAGGGAGAAATCAATTGACAAAGCTGTAATAAAATCGTAAACTATAGCAAAGAGTGTGTTCAGGAGTGAATATTCCGGACACACTTTGTGACTGATGATGATTATGAGGAGGATACTATGAAGAATAAAAAATTTATTGCACTTTTAGCTATGACTGTTGCTCTTTCTGGTGTCATGACGGCATGTAGTTTCGGAGAAGGAAAAGAGGACAGCGTGGTTGTGGAGTCTACTCCTACTCCGACACCGGCGAAAAAAGCGAAGGTTACACCGACTGTTGCAGCAGACGCACAGAATACAACCTATACATCCAAGGATAAATCCGTAGCGATCAAGCTTCCAGATGCAACCTGGGCCAACAAGTCCGATGAGACAGATATGGTAAGCTTCGAGTCTCCGGACCAGGGCAGGATCCTGATCCTTCACGGCTCCGGTGCAGATCTGGAATCTGCAGTGATCCCGAACTCCCAGGATATGGCAGTTTCCATGACACAGGCAGAGAACATGGTAAATGGAACCGATTTTGAGATCCAGGATTACAAGGCAGATCAGAAAGACGGAATCAACATTTATTCCTATACTGTGAAATATAAGGATACGACCAAGAGTGACGGTTATGTATATGCTATCAATAAATACTTTGTAAATGACAGTGAGTATTACAGCCTTGTGGCATCTGTTAAAAAAGAGGATGCTCTGAAAAAGGTTCAGGAGTCTGTCGACAGCTTTGCAATCCTTGGTGATTCCACTCTGAAGAGTGCGGCAAATGGTTCCGCAGCCAAGACTGCCGGTAAAGGTAATGCAGCAGCTTCCTCTGACGGAAGTGCATCTGCAGATGGTAATGCAGCAGCTTCTTCTGACGGAGCAGCAGATGGAACTACAGCTGCCGACGGAAGCACATCTACAGACGGAAGTGCAGCATCTGACGGAACATCTACAGACGGAAGCAGTACATCTGATGGTTCTTCCAATGGAACTGCATCTACTGACAGCAGCTCCTCCGGTGCTATCGTAAATGGCGGATTTACAGATGAGCAGCTTGGCAACACAGATGAGACAAGAACTATTTACAGAAACTCCGATGGTAAACCACGTGTTATCGTTCCGGACGGAAACGGTGCATGGATGGATAACGAAGGAAACCGTTTCACCTTCTCTTCTCAGTATGACTGTGATGTATATGAAGAGGATGGAACAAGCTTCTACTGGCACGGTGAGGCTGCAGACGTATACTATATGCCTGTACAGTAAAGCCTGGAGCAGCAGGAGATTCGGTTAGATAAGAATTCCGGGATTACAGCTTTTGTGGCTGCGGTCCCGGATTTTTTGTGTCATATTATGTCAGAGGCGTATACTTATACAGGAAGACATGGTATAATGTGAACGCTGCGGGCGATGGAACGCCCGGAAAATATTTGGAGGTTTTTATGGAAGCATACAGTGATTTCGCCAGAGTTTATGACATTTTCATGGACAATGTGGAATATGAAAAATGGGCGGAATATCTTATAGGAAGTCTTAAAGAATACGGAATTGAAGACGGGATCGTGCTGGAACTTGGCTGTGGGACCGGAGTGATGACAGAACTTCTGGCTGAGTCCGGTTATGATATGATCGGTGTGGATAACTCTGAGGAAATGCTTGGCGAAGCCATGGAAAAACGTGCAGAATCCGGTCATGAGATCCTTTATCTGGAACAGGATATGCGGGAGTTTGAACTTTATGGAACGGTACGTGCTGTCGTCAGCGTCTGTGACTGTATGAATTACATCACAGAGGAGGATGATCTGCTTACTGTATTTAAACTGGTGAACAATTATCTTGATCCGGATGGAATTTTCATATTTGATATGAACACCCCGTATAAATACCGGGAAATGCTTGGAAATACGACTATTGCAGAGAATCGGGAAGAGGGAAGCTTTATCTGGGAAAATGAATTTGATGAGGAGACCGGGATCAATGTGTATGATCTGACTCTGTTTCTTCCGAGAGAAGATGGTCTTTATGAGAGAGACGAGGAAATTCATTACCAGAAGGCCTATGATCCGGAGAAAGTAAGGGAACTTCTTGAAAAGGCAGGCCTGATCCCGCTGGCGGTTTATGACGCATACACCAAGGATGCACCGAAGCCGGACAGCGGAAGACTGACTTTTGTGGCCAGAGAACATGGAAAGGAAATTCCGTCAGACGAGAAATAAAGGAGGAAATTTTTTATATGAGTGATTATATTGTAAGAGCAACAGCGGCAAACAGCCAGATCCGTGCATTTGCGGCTGTTACAACCGATATGGTGGAGACAGCGAGAAAGAATCATAACACCAGTCCGGTGGCAACAGCGGCACTGGGACGTCTCCTTACCGGCGGTGCCATGATGGGAGCTATGATGAAAGGAGAAAAGGATCTCCTTACACTTCGGATCCATGCAGGCGGACCACTGCAGGGAATCACAGTAACTGCAGATTCTCACGGAAATGTAAAGGGCTATGTGGGGAATCCGGATGTATGTATCCCGGCAAACAGCAAAGGCAAGCTGGATGTTGCGGGAGCTGTCGGTGTAGGCTTTATGGATGTGATCAAGGATATGGGACTGAAAGAGCCATATGTGGGACAGGTTGCTCTTCAGACCAGCGAGATCGCAGAAGATCTCACCTATTATTTTGCAACCAGCGAGCAGGTTCCGTCTGCGGTAGGACTGGGTGTGCTGATGAATAAGGATAATACAGTCCGTCAGGCGGGAGGCTTTATTGTACAGCTGATGCCTTTTGCAGAGGAAGAGGTGATCGCAAAGCTTGAGGAAAACGTATCAAAGATCGATTCTGTTACCAATCTTCTGGAGCAGGGACACACACCGGAAAGTCTTCTTGAAAAAGTACTGGAAGGCTTTGACATAGAGATCAATGATACACTGCCCACACAGTTCCATTGCAACTGCTGCAGAGAGCGTGTGGAAAAAGCGCTGATCAGCATCGGAAGAAAAGAACTTAACGAGATGATCCAGGAAGGCAAGGACATTGAGATGAACTGCCATTTCTGCAATAAGAATTATAATTTTACCGTGGAAGATCTTAAGAGGATCATAAGAGAGTGCAAGCGATAAAACTCGGGAGGAAGAAAAAATGAAGCATGGTTTTATCAAGGTGGCAGCGGCAACGCCGAGAGTTACCGTTGCAGACTGCAAGGCAAACGGAGAGGAAATCCTGAAGGCCATTCATGAAATGGAAAAGGAACATGTCAAGCTGATGGTATTTCCGGAATTTTGTATCACAGGATATACCTGTCACGATCTTTTTCTCCAGAGATGTCTTCTGGACAGTGCGTGGGATGAGCTTCTGCATATTGCAGAGGAGACAAGGGAGACGGACGCCCTGATCTTTGTGGGACTCCCGCTGCGTCACAGAGGCAAGCTCTATAATGTGGCAGCAGCTCTGAATCATGGCCGTATCGTGGGATTTGTGCCGAAGACACATATTCCGAATTATAATGAGTTTTATGAGCAGAGACAGTTTGCAGGTGCAGAGGAAGAAGATGTGGAATTTGTGGACTTCCTGAAGTGCGAGAAAAATGAGGAGGATGAGTTCTGGGATGAAATTCCTTTTGGAACAGAGCTGATCTTTGAATGTAAGGAATTTCCGGAATTCACCGTTGCAGCAGAGCTTTGTGAGGATCTCTGGGTCCCTGCGCCGCCAAGTATCCGTCATGCCGTCAACGGTGCGCATATCATCGTTAATCTTTCTGCCAGTGATGAGATGGTAGGTAAGGATTCCTACCGGAGAACTCTGATAAGCGGGCAGTCAGCACGACTGATCTGCGGATATATTTATGCCAGTGCAGGGGAAGGGGAGTCTACCCAGGATCTCGTGTTTGGCGGACAGAATATGATCGCAGAGAACGGTTCCATGCTTGCGGAAAGCAGACGCTTTGAGAACGGCATCATTTACAGTGAGATCGATGTGCAGAGACTGGCTGATGAGAGAAGAAGAATGTCCACGTATCCGGCAGTTTCTACCTGCAGTCATACAAGAGTTGATTTTTCCGTAGCAGAGGAGGAAACAAGACTTACCAGAAAATATCCACAGTATCCCTTCGTTCCGTCTGTGAAGGAAGAGCGTGATGAGCGCTGCGAGGAGATCTTGAACATCCAGGCTATGGGACTTAAGAAACGTATGGAGCATATCCACAGCAGGAGTGCGGTGGTAGGACTTTCCGGAGGACTAGATTCTACCCTGGCGCTTCTTGTAATGGCACGTGCCTTTGACCGGATGGGAATGCCGAGAGAACAGATCCACTGTGTGACCATGCCATGCTTTGGAACCACAGACAGAACCTATCAGAATGCCTGCAAGTTAAGCCGCTGCCTTGGTGCAAGGCTTACCGAGGTAAATATCAAAGAGGCGGTAAATATCCATTTCCGGGATATCGGACATGATCCGGAGATCCACGATGTGACGTATGAGAACAGCCAGGCACGTGAGCGTACGCAGATCCTGATGGATACGGCAAACAAGGAAGGCGGCGTTCTTGTGGGAACCGGAGACCTTTCCGAGCTGGCTCTTGGCTGGGCAACCTATAATGGCGATCACATGTCCATGTATGGTGTGAATGCTTCTGTCCCGAAGACACTGGTACGTCATCTGGTACGTTATTATGCGGATACCTGCGGAGATGAGGAACTGAAGGAGGTTCTTCTGGATATCCTGGATACTCCGGTAAGCCCGGAGCTTCTTCCTCCTAAGGATGGCAAGATCGCCCAGAAGACGGAGGATCTGGTAGGACCTTATGAGCTTCATGATTTTTATCTGTATTACATGCTGCGTGCAGGATTTACACCGGATAAGATCTACAGGCTTGCCTGCCTGACCTTTGATGGGATTTATGATAAAGAGACGATCCTGAAATGGCTGAAAACCTTCTACCGGAGATTTTTTGCCCAGCAGTTCAAGCGTTCCTGTCTGCCGGATGGCCCGAAGGTAGGTAGTGTGGCACTTTCTCCAAGAGGAGATCTCAGAATGCCAAGTGATGCAAGTGCAAGGATCTGGCAGGATGTGCTGGAGAAGATTGAAATCTGAACGTAGATCGCAAAGCGGAGAGCTTAAGTGTTCTCCGCTTTTTTTACTGCATCCGTGATAGCTGAAAGGAGTACCTGGGAGGTATATTTCCGGTCTCCTGCGTACTGAATGTCTTCCAGGGACTGACTGGAATAGATCTGACTTGCCAAAGAATCCAGAACCGGTTCCATAAGAGGATAGGAAGCTTTTGTGGTTTCATTTAAATTCACCAGACGGATGGCCTTGATCCTGTCAGCATTTACAGTAACTTCCACATCGAAGGTATTCTCGTTCAGGGTGATGGAAGAGGTATAGACGCCCGGCTTGTAGCGGGATTTTTCGCTGGCTGTATGACTGGCATTTTTTCCGGGACCGAACATGAAGAAAAGAACGACAGCCAGAACAACAGCGAGAGCCAGAAAGACAGCTGTGTAAATGATCTCTTTCATATGTAGGACGATGATCCTGGTTTTGGAACTCATGGCGCACGCCTCCCAAAGCTTTTTATATAGTTTATTATCGGGAGGGAGGATTTATGCCACAGCTGTGCGCAGGTTATTCGATACTGTGCCTGGAAAAATAAGGAAAAGAGCAGGCAGATATTTCAGAATATAGAGAACGACCGTTCTATAGGAGTAGAATTTGTGGTATGATAGGAATACTTCAGGCGCAGGATGGCGCCGGAATGACTGAAAATCTGCAAGTGATCGGGAGGATGAAGATGTCATTACAGTTTATCATAGGAAGTTCCGGAAGCGGAAAATCCTGTTATGCTTATCAGAATATCATAGAACAGGCGGGGCTGCATCCTGAGAAGCTTTTTTATGTGATCGTGCCGGAGCAGTTTACCATGCAGACCCAGAAGACACTGGTGGAGATGAGTCCGGGCAGGGGAATCTTGAATATTGATATCCTGAGCTTTGAGCGTCTTGCATACCGTGTTCTGGAGGAAGTTGGAGGAGACAGCCGCATCCTTCTGGAAGAAACTGGTAAGAGTATGGTGCTGCAGAAGATGGTACAGCAGCATGGAAAGGAGCTTTCCTATCTGGGAGGTCAGATGCGTAAAGCGGGATACCTGGATGAAGTGAAGTCTATCCTGTCGGAGTTTATGCAGTACGATATCCGGGACAGTGAGATCCAGGAGATGATCGAGGATTCCGGTGACAGAGCGTTACTTCAGATGAAGCTGAAAGACGTAGCTGTTCTTTACCAGGCATTTACCGGATATCTGAAGGATCATTATATGACAGGAGAAGAAGTAATGGATGCGCTGGAAAAAGCTCTTCCGTTTTCTGAAAAAATGAAAAACAGTGTACTCCTTCTGGATGGTTACACCGGTTTTACGCCTATTCAGATGCGTGTTGTGGGAGAACTTCTTGCTGTCTGTGAGAAGGTGATGGTAACGGTGACCATGGATGCGGATGAGAATCTGAACATGAGAGGAAAACCTTATCAGCTTTTTTATATGAGCCGTCAGATGATCCACGGGCTTTCGGAGCTGACCAGGGAGATCGAGACACCGGTTCTTTTGAAGGATGTGGGAAAATCCCGCTTTTCCCAGGCACCTGCCCTTCATTTCCTTGAAAAAAATATCTTCCGTTACCGAAAAAATATATATAAAAAAGCGCAGGATGAGATCTGCATGTTTTCGGCAGTGAACCCGCAGAAGGAAATGGAAGAAGCTGCCCGCCGGATCGCCAGACTTGTAAGGGAAAAGGGCTGCCGTTACGGTGAGATCGCCGTGATCACAGGTAACCTGGAGGAGTATGGAAATCTTGCAAAGCAGGTATTTACAGCAGCAGGGATCCCGTATTTCATTGATGAGAAGCATACGGTCCTGATGAATCCGTTTGTAGAATATTTCCGGGCAGCACTTGAGATGGCAGTGCAGGATTTTTCCTATGAGAGTGTATTCCGGTATCTCCGGTGCGGAATGTCCTGTGTGACCAGGGAGGAAGCAGACCTTCTGGAGAATTATGTGCTGGCTCTTGGTATCCGTGGATTTAAGAAATGGGATGAAGTGTGGGTGCGTATTTACCGGGGAATGCCGCCGGAAAGCATTCAGAGGCTTAATGAGATCCGGCAGCGGTTCGCAGATGAGACCAGAGAGCTTGCGCTAAGCTTTAAAGGTGGGAAAAAGACGGTGCGGGAATACTGTACTTTTCTCTACGAGTTTGCAGTGCGGAGCCAGGTGCAGCAGAAACTGAAGCAGCAGGAACTGAAATTCAAGGAACAGGGCGACAAGGCCATGGAAAAGGAATATGCCCAGATCTACGGAATTGTTATGGAACTTCTGGATAATATGGTGGAGATCCTTGGAGAGGAAACCGTGAACCGCCAGGATTTCCGTCAGCTTCTGGAAACAGGACTGAACCAGGCCAAGGTGGCGCTGATCCCGCCAAGTATGGACCAGGTACTTGTGGGAGATATGGAGAGAACCAGGCTGAAGGATATCCGTGCACTGTTTTTTGTGGGAGTAAATGAAGGGAATATTCCGAAGAATACATCCGGTGGAGGAATGCTTACGGAGATTGACAGAGAATTTTTTAAAGATCAGGGGATCCAGCTTGCACCGGGGCCAAAGGAACTGATGAACATGCAGCGATTTTATCTGTATCTGAACATGACCAAGCCAAGAGAACTGCTCTGTCTGTCCTTCTGTCAGTCTGACAGCCAGGGAAAAGCCCTGAGTCCGGCCTTTCTTGTCAGTAATATCCGGGAGATGTTTCCGGAAATGGAGATCCGGCAGTGCGGAGATATGCAGGAACCTATGGAATTACTGGAGCTTCCGGGAATCAGCCTGGATTATTTCCTGAGAGGGCTTGCAGGAGAAGCTTACCAGGATAATGCGGTCTTCCAGGAACTGTACAGCTGGTATCTTCAGAGCCCGGAATACCGGATCCTTGTAAAAAAACTTACAGAGGCATCTTTTTCAGAACGACCGTCAGACAAGATCGGAAAAACAGTGGCAAAGATCCTCTATGGAGAAATTTCCCCGTACAGTGCTACCCGGCTGGAGCGTTTTGCGGCCTGTGCATTTGCACATTTTCTGCAGTATGGCCTGAAGGTTACAGAACGTGCAGAGTATGAGTTCCGGGCTATGGATATGGGAAATGTCATGCATATGGCACTGGAAAAATTTGCGGCGGAAGTCCGAAAAGAGGGACTGGACTGGGCAGAGCTTACGGAGGAAGAGCGAAACCGTATCATAGACAGCTGTCTGGATCAGGTTTCCGCAGATTACGGAAATACGATCCTTAAAAGCAGTGCGAGAAATGAATATATGATCGAACGGACCAGACGTATTTTGCGGCGTACCGTGTGGGCTTTGCAGGAACAGCTGAAGCATGGAGCATTCCGGCCGGAAGGATTTGAGGTGAGGTTTCAGGGCGGAAGGATCGACCGTGTGGATATCATGGAAGAACCGGAGAACAACCGGGTCTATGTGAAGGTGATCGATTATAAAACCGGAAATACTTCGTTTGATCTGCTGGCGTTGTATCATGGCCTTCAGCTTCAGCTGATGGTCTATCTGGATGGAGCATTACAGGTGGAAAAACGGAAGTATCCGGATCGCGAGATCGTTCCGGCCGGTGTGTTTTATTATAATGTGAAGGATCCTATGATACAGGAGAAGATCCATGCGGATATGGAAAGCATCAATGAGCAGATGCTGAAGAAAATGAAAATGAACGGGCTTGTACAGGCAGATGATAATATGAGTACCAAAATCGACAGCACTATGGCCTCCATACCGGTATCCCTGAACCGGGACGGAAGCTTCAGCAAAAGATCTTCTGTTGCCTCAAGGAAGCAGTTTGATGCTCTGGGAGCGTATGTGCGGAAAAAGATCTGTGACATCAGGGAATCGATCCTGGATGGAAATGCGGCAGTGGAACCCTATGAACTTGGAAAAAAGAATGCCTGCACATATTGTCCGTATCTTACTGTGTGCGGCTTCGACAGGAAGATACCGGGATATGAGTTTCACAGGCTGTCGTCCATAGAAGAAGATGCACTGTGGAAAAAGATCATGAAGGGAGAGGAAGAGAATGGCAGTGAAATGGACTGAAGAGCAGAAAAAGGTCATCACGCTCCGGGACCGGAATATTCTGGTCAGCGCAGCAGCCGGTTCCGGTAAAACTGCAGTGCTGGTGCAGAGGATCTTAAGTAAGATCATGGATCCTTTGAAACCGGTGGACATTGACCGTCTTCTGATCATGACATTTACAAGGGCGGCAGCGGGAGAGATGCTGGAACGTATCGAACGTGGACTGGATCAGGCACTGGCTGAAGATCCGGATAATGAGCATCTGCAGAGACAGATGACGTTGATCCATACGGCACAGATCACTACCATTGACGGCTTTTGCGCCTATGTGATCCGAAATTATTTTCATCTGATCGGACTGGATCCGGGTTACCGGACTGCAGATGAGGGTGAACTGAAGCTTTTGCAGGAAGATGTGCTGAAGGAGCTTTTTGAAGATCATTATGCAGAAAGAAAGGCAGATTTTACTGCATTTGTGGAATGCTATGCGCCAGGAAAAACGGATGAAGGACTGAAGGAACATGTGCTGGAGCTTTATAATGCTGCGATGAGTAATCCATGGCCCGAAAAATGGCTGGACAGCTGTGTGGAGAATTATCATCTGGATCCGGAAAAAGGTCTTGAGGGAACGCGATGGTTCCGATATCTGTGGGAGGCTGCAGACTGCGCACTGAAAGAAGCGGAAGAGCTTACAGAAACCGCAATGAAGACCTGTCAGCTCCAGGATGGACCGGAGCTTTATCTGGAGGCTCTGGAAAAAGATATGATACTGATCCGGCAGTTAAAACAACTGTCCGTTAAAAGGGATTATGATGAGATAGCGCAGAATCTCCGGAATCTGAAGTTTGCAAGACTTTCCTCAAAAAAAATGGAGGGAGTATCGGAGCAGCTGAAAAATCTGGTAAAAGCTCTTCGCGAAGATGCAAAAGATAATCTGAAGGAACTGGGGATCCGATATTTTTACGGAAATCTGGCTGAGCTGACGGAACTGACAGAAGCATCTGCACCACCGCTGGAGATGCTGGTAAAGCTGACAAAGGATTTTGCAGAACGTTTCCAGGCAAAGAAGCGTGAAAAAAATGTTCTGGATTTTTCAGATATGGAACATTTTGCCCTGGACATCCTTCTGAAAAAGGAAGGAGAAACCTATGTGCCCAGCCAGGCGGCAAGAGAGCTTTCTGAAAAATATGATGAGGTCCTGTTGGATGAGTATCAGGACAGTAATCTGGTTCAGGAGATCCTGATGCAGACAGTTTCCGGCTGGGTCAATGAACGCAAAAATATCTTTATGGTAGGAGATGTAAAGCAGAGCATCTACCGTTTTCGTCTGGCCCGTCCGGAACTGTTCATGGAAAAATATAAGAGCTATTCACTGGAAGACAGTCCGGAACAGCGGATCGACCTGCACAAAAATTTCCGAAGCAGACCGGAAGTCCTTGAAAGTGTCAACTTTATTTTCCGGCAGATCATGGGGGAAGATTTGGGAGGAATTGCTTACGACGAGGCGGCAGCTCTGTATCCCGGAGCTTCTTTTCTGGAAGGCCAGGATCCGGAATTTGTAAAAACAGAGATCCTTCTTGTGGATAAATACAGTCCGCTGCTGGAAGAGGAGGATGAAGAAGTAACGGAGAATGAGAGAGAGCTGGAGGCCCTTGCCATTGCAGGAAGGATCCAATCTATGGTAGGGCATGAACGGGTGCTGGATAAGGAAACGGGAGAGTATCGACCTCTTCAATATGGAGATATCGTGATCCTGCTCCGATCTGCTTCAGGCTGGGCTGAAACCTTCGGGGAGGTTTTGAGTGCAAGAGGGATACCGGTATATACGGCCTCCAGAACCGGATATTTTTCTGCAACAGAGGTTGTGACACTGCTGAATTATCTCCGGATCCTGGATAATCCGCTGCAGGATATTCCCATGACCGGCGTACTGCGTTCACCGATCGTTGGATGTACCACAGAAGAGCTGGCTGAGCTTCGGATCGCATATCCGGAAGGAATGATCTATGAATGTGTGTGCAGGTTTGTGGAGGACTACAGAAAGCATGGGAGCTTTGAGGAAAACAAAAAAATCCTCGGAGAGAAGCTGTCCTGTTTTATGGACACCATGAATACACTTCGTGATAAGGCGGCTTATACGCCGGTCCATCAGCTGATCCTGGAGGTACTTGCACGTACCGGATATGGAGACCATGCAAAGGCAATGCCAAATGGTGAACAGAGGAATGCAAACCTGAACATGCTTGTGGAAAAGGCAATGGAATATGAGAAGACAAGCTATCGAGGCCTTTTTAATTTTGTAAGATATATCCAGAAGCTTCAGCAGTATCAGGTGGATTACGGGGAGGTAAATCTTTCCGGAACCGGGGAAAGTGCAGTACAGATCATGACGATCCATAAGAGCAAGGGACTGGAGTTTCCGGTAGTGTTTGCAGCAGGAATGGGAAAACGCTTTAATTTCCGGGATATGAACACAAGTATCCTGATCCATCCGGAGCTGGGGATCGGTGCGGATGCGATCCTGCCGGAGAAGAGGATCATTGCTCCATCCCTGTGTAAGCAGATCATACGGAGAGCGCTTCTGATGGAAAGTCTCGGTGAAGAGCTGAGAGTACTTTATGTAGCGCTTACACGTGCAAAGGAAAAACTGATCCTCAGTGGAACTATTGGAGCCCTGCATCCGGAATTGGGGGAATTGTCCGCATTAAGGGACAGTGAGGAACCATTGCTTTCTCTGGGCAGGAGGCTTGGCGGGAAGACTTACTGGGATTATGTGCTTCCGGCACTGGCAAGACATCGCTGCATGGCACCATTATTTCATGAATATGGCATTTTTATGAATACCGCAAATCCTCTGTACAAAGATCCGGCAGAATTCAAAGTTACACGGGTCACAGCACGGGAACTGACAGAAAGTGAGGTTATGGAACAGGCAGAGCGGGAAATGAAGAAGGAAACACTGGAGAACTGGAATCCGGGCAGAGTTTTTGACAGTGAGATCCGGGAGGAGATCCAGAGACGTTTTTCCTTTGTATATCCCTATCACTATCTGGAAGATCTTCCTGTGAAGGTGAGTGTATCAGAACTGAAAAAGCGAAGCTACCACAGTGAGCAGGATCTGGAAGAAACGGTGGATTATGAGACGGAAGAAGAGATCCAGCCGCTGGTTCCCCGATTTATCGAGGAGAAGAAAGAGGAAGGGGATACAGGGGCACTTCGTGGAACGGCTTATCATCGTGTAATGGAATGCCTGGACTATCAGAATACAGCAAACAGGGATGAGATCCGCAGACAGCTGAGAGAATGGGTTGACGCCAGGAAGATGGAAAGAAAAGAGGCTGAGTCGGTCCGGGTAAAGGATATCTGGAATTTTGTGGAAACACCTCTCGGACAGCGGATGAAAGCAGCTTCAGAGAAGAGACTTCTGTTCCGGGAGCAGCCTTTTGTGATCGCAAGAAAAGCTTCGGAGCTCGATCCGCAGTGGCAGTGTGAGGAAAATGTTCTGGTACAGGGAATCATTGATGCGTATTTTATAGAGGATGAAGAAATCGTTCTGGTGGATTATAAAACGGACTTTGTGAGACGTGGAGAAGAACAGAAGCTGATCGACCGTTATCATGTACAGCTGGAGGATTACGCCCAGGCGCTGGAACGGATGACAGGTCGGAAGGTGAAGGAACGGTATATTTATTCGTTTACTCTTGGAGAAGCGTTCAGTCTCTGATCTGAAAATGAAATGATATGTTAATGTGGGCAGATATCCTGCGGCGGAGAGATTACACTCTCCAGCCAGCAGGATATTTGTTTTTCAGGATCCCGTTTACAAGCTTTCCGAAGCCGAGAGGATAACCGTCCACACAGAGAAGGTGCCAGCCTTTTTTGTGAGCGGCCTCTTCCGGCTCGATCATAAGAGTTTCGCCTTTCAGATAACGGGTAAGCCGCTCATCAGAAACCGGCAGGGAGATAACTGCTTCCACATCTCCTTTGTGAAGCGCCAGCGCCAGAGGCTGAGACGGCTCAAAACGGTTTTTCTTCAGATCACCCAGGTAGAGGCCGTTTCGAAGAAAGGAGATTCCGCGGAGATCCAGAGGGAAGGGCAGCTGATAGTATACTTTATCTTTGCGGACTTCCACACGGTTCCAGTCAAATTCCTGACCGCCAATGGTTTTCAGGCCGATCTCAGAGAAAAATTCCTCCAGCCATTTCCGGGTATTTTTGTCCGGTCCTTTTGCGGAAAAGCGGAAAACGGGTGGAAGAGAGTCACCTTTTTTGCGGAACAGGGCGAGAAAATGACCTTCGCCATCCATTTTGTGTGGAAAGATTCGGACGCATTTTTGAAGTTCTTCCGGATTAAATGCATTTAAACTTAACGCGATTTCGGAATCGGAAGTGTCTGCTGTGCCGGCATATTCCGGGCGGCCGCTGGAGAAGCCTTCATATCCTGGCATTTCCATAAGTTCCATATCCGGGCGTTGTCTGAGAAGATAGGCTACCACTTCTTCGTCTTCACATGGGGAAAAAGTGCAGGTGGAATAAAGCAGCATTCCGCCCGGACGGAGCATATCGGCAGCTTTTAAGACCAGGTCTTTCTGGATATCAGAAAGCTCAGCAGATTTTTCCAGTGTCCAGTCGCGGGCAAGGGCTTCCTCTTTTCGGAACATGCCTTCCCCGGAGCATGGAGCGTCCAGAAGGATCTTATTGAAGAAAGCAGGAAAACGCTGGGCAAGTTTGGCGGGCTTTTCGTCGGTGACGAGCATATTTTTCATGCCAAAAAGCTCCAGATTCCTAAGAAGGGCTCTGGCTCTGGAAGTACTGATATCGTTGGCAAGGAGAAATCCGGTGTCATTTAAGGCTGCACCCAGGGCAGTGGCTTTTCCTCCGGGAGCTGCGCAGAGGTCCAGGACAAAATCTCCAGGTTCGATGGGAAGCCTGGAAGCCGGTGTCATGGCACTTGGTTCCTGGAGATAATAAAGGCCCGCCTGGTAGTAAGGACATCGTGCAGGGCGGCTTTCCTCCTCGTAGAAGTATCCGGTATTGATCCACGGGATCGGCCGGATAGGGAAAGGGGAAAGCGCCTGAAAATCCTGGCAGGAGAGCTTGGCGGTGTTTACACGTAGACCGTAGGTGCGGGGATTTTCGTAGCTTTCAAGGAAAGCATCATAATCATCTCCCAGCATTTCTTTCATACGCTCCAGAAAAGGAAGCGGTAATGTCTGTATTTTATCTGAATCTGTCATAATTTCCTCCATAATATAAACTTGACTCTCTCGGATATTGTGTGAAAAGAGTGGTTTCCGAAAAATATTATAAAGTATAGAGGGATTTTTCTAAATACTATTGACAAAACTATATTATACGATATATAGTATTATTCACAGAACAATATTACATGACTTATCATGTGAGCGTTGGATCGTGAAGTGATCGCGTTCATCAGCATGTAGTAAGACGGAATGTGAAGGTCCGTTTTACAGGTCATAGAGAGGTGAGCAGATGGTATTTAATACAGGAGCAGCCCTCCTGGATGCGATCGTCCTGGCTGTTATTTCCAGAGAGAAGGACGGTACCTACGGGTACAAGATCACCCAGGATGTGCGAAGTGTTCTGGAGGTTTCAGAATCTACGCTGTATCCGGTCCTTCGCAGGCTTCAGAAGGATGAATGTCTGGAAGCCTACAATATGGAATATGCAGGCAGAAACCGGAAATATTATAAGCTGACAGATAAGGGCGCAGCGCAGCTGAATCTTTACAGAAGTGAATGGGAGATCTATTCATCCAAGATCACCAGGATGTTTGAGGAGGGAGTTTGATTATGAACAGAAAGCAGTTTATGGAACAGCTTGAACGGCTGCTTTCCGATATTTCAGAGGCAGAGAGACAGGAAGCACTGGAATATTATGAAGGATATTTTGATGATGCAGGTCCTGAGAATGAAGGAGAAGTGATCCGGGAACTGGGAAATCCGGGGAAGGTTGCTGCGATCATTAAGGCAGATCTTCAGGAGAACAGTGAAGATTACGGGGAATACACAGAGAACGGATATCAGGATACCCGTGTGAAAGAGAACGGGGAAATGCCGGACCATTATACAGAAGTAACCGTATACGGAAATGAACAGGGAGAGGCCCATCGTGATACGGGAAATACAGAAAATTTCGAAGACCGCAGGAAAAGACGTGCCCAGCGCGGCTATCACGCAGAGAAAAAGCAGAATAAGGCAGGAATCATTCTTGCGCTGATCGTTCTTGTTTTTGCGGCTCCTCTGATAAAAGGATTATTTGGCGGAGTACTGGGGATTTTGGTGACACTGGCATTGCTGCCTTTCCTGCTGACATTTTTTGCAGGAGCGGGATCGATCATCCTTGTGATCGGTGCAGTTGCGTGCATTGTTGTTGGGATTGCCATGACGGTGTCTCTTCCGCCGGCCGGAATACTGACTATCGGTATCGGATGCCTGATGATGGCACTTGGACTTTTGTTACTGTTACTGACGGTGTGGTTTACAGGTAAGATACTGCCGGCGATCCTGCGGAAATTTACGGGATTCTGCAGCAGTCTCCTGAATGGAAGAAAGGCGGAAAAAGTATGAAACGTTTTCTGAAGGTAATTCTGATCCTTGCAGCGGTATTCGGTGTAGCAGGCCTGGGACTTACTGCCGGCGGAGCTGCCATGGGAGCGACTATGGGAGATGTGAGTGTTCTGGATCATGGAATCACGCAGGTGCTTCGTGTTCTGGATCATGAAAACAGCTGGGAAGTGGAAGATTCCGAGGAAGATATGGATGAGCAGGAGGACGATTTTCAGGAAGATGCAGAGAGCGCGGTAACTGAAAAGGGCGTTCTGGCAGACAGTGCAGACAGTTCCGCATATACGAAAGTATATGAGGCCTCGGCTGTGTCAGACCTTTTCTGTGATCTGAGATACGAAGAACTGGTTTTGAAAACATGGAATGAGGATAAAGTCCAGGTGAAAGTTTCAGGGAAGGATCACAATCGCATTCAGATCAGCAATAACAACGGTAGTCTGAGAATTGCAAGCAATCAAAAAGTGAGAAACCGTTCCATAGAAATTTTTTGCCCGGAAAACTTAAGCTTTCAGAAGATAAAACTTC
Source organism: Blautia sp. 2227st1_G12_2227SCRN_220401 (assembly GCF_039062885.1). Taxonomy (NCBI): domain Bacteria; kingdom Bacillati; phylum Bacillota; class Clostridia; order Lachnospirales; family Lachnospiraceae; genus Blautia; species Blautia sp. 2227st1_G12_2227SCRN_220401. Next base: position 58,544 of record NZ_JBCLNI010000006.1, read on the forward strand.
AGATGGGAGCCGGAACCATCGAACTGGATGGTGATTTTAAAGCGGAGCAGATGGAAGTAAATGTGGGGGCCGGAACCATTGAAAATTCCAGCAGCCTGGATATAAAGGAAGCAGATTTTACAGTCGGAGTGGGAACTGCTGACATCAGTGAACTTCAGGTGGAGAATTTAAAAGGAAGCTGTGGTATGGGAGATATGGAGCTTACACTTACAGGAAAAGCTACTGAGTATAATTATGAGCTGAAATGTGGTCTTGGAAATCTGGAGGTGGATGATTCTCTGGAAACATCCATTACTTCCGGAAATAAACAGATCACAAATGAAGGTGCCACGAAAAATATAAAACTGGATTGCGGAATGGGAAACGTTCAGGTTGAATTTGAAGAAGATTAAAGGAGGAAGCATTATGAGTAACAAAAAACTATACAAATCATCAGTAAACCGTATGTTATGTGGTGTCTGCGGCGGAATTGCGGAATACTTTAATATCGATCCGACTCTTGTCCGGCTGGTATGGGTGATCATCACGCTGATGGGCGGAGCCGGAATCCTGGCGTATATCATTGCGGCGATCATTATCCCGGATTAAAAATGACAGTACCCATAAAGGACGGACATATTTTTCAGAATGCATAATTTATCCGGAAATTGTCCATACTCCATAAAAAAGATGAGGAGTGTGGAAGATGAACAGGGAGAAAGAAGTAAAAGCATATCTTGAGGGAAAGCTTTCCCAGGCGGAAAAACTGAAATACGAGATTGCCGATGAGATGGGAGTTCTGGATAAAGTGATCAAAGACGGGTGGAAAAGCCTTTCTGCAAAAGAAACCGGACGGATCGGTGGTCTTATGACAAAAAAGAAGAAACATAAAAAGTAAAATACAGCCTGAAGGAACAAGGCGAAATGACGCCGGAAAAGTCCTTCGGGCTGTATTGAATTATAAGAATATTTTTCTGGAAAAAAGAAATTTTTTTGACGGTTCAGGGTGGACTGACCAGTGGAAAAGAGCTATACTGTTGGAATAACAGAGGAGGTATGAACATGGGTGAAAAAATCAATAACATTCTGAAGGGTGAGATCATCTCCTCAGTATTTTATATACTGCTGGGACTTTGCCTGATCCTGATCCCCACGCAGACGGTGGACGTGATCTGCAAAGTAGTATTCGGGCTGATCCTCATCGGAGCTGGCATTTATCATATCTATATTTACATACGTGGAAAAGCGAAAGCTACGATCATGGATCTTCTAAGTGGTGTGGTTGTTTTTGTGCTGGGGGTGTTTCTTTTTATGACACCGTCTATCGTGATCAAATTGCTTCCGTGGATGCTCAGCGCATTTGTATTGGTTGACAGTCTGTGGAAGTTTAAAGGAGCCTTCCTTCTGAAAAAAGGAGGAAACGGCGCATGGAGCGTGCTTCTGATCGGAAGTCTTGTTTTCATTGCACTTGGAATCGTGATGCTGTTTGGAAGATTTCCGAAGATCATGACTCTGCTGATCTTTTCCGGCTGGGTGCTGGTGTGTGACGGAGCTGCGGATATCGTATTCTATATTATTATGAAGCTGGGGCTTCGAAAGATCGCAAAAAAGGCGGAGACAGAGAAGGAAGATTCTGGTGCAGACAGTGCAGATGCTGTAAATGAAACGGCAGATATGGATGTGCCAAATGATACAAGAACCCAGGATGAAAACGCGCCGAGTGAGCAGCAGAGTGGGAAGGAAACAGAATATCCAACAGAAACTACAGCAGAGACTACAGCGGCTATGCCGGCGCAGGATGCAGACGGATATTCTGCGGACAGAAAAGAGACAGAAGAATCCACAGAACCGGAAGAAGAGCAAAAGCAGAAGAATTCCCGATGGGAAAAAGAACCGGAGAATGTGGAGATGAAGCTCTGGGCTGTAGGCAAAGACCAGGCGGAAACCGGCAGCCTGAAGGATCTTCTGGACGGTTCCGATGAAGAACTGGAAGAGTGGAAGGACTGACCCTTCTCTTGCATCATCTGCCATTCCGTGGTAAGATGTGCACATGAAAAATACAGATAAAAATATAAAGATACTGATGATGGATTTTTCCGGAATATATGAGGATCAGCAGTTCTGGAGGGGAAAAGAAGTATCCCGGGTGGAGGCCAGGGACATTCCCGGAACCAACTGCTACTGTGATGAGGATGCGATGAATGCCATTCGCAGCCGTATTGCCCCTTATTCTTCCGGAGGAATCCATTTTATTGATTCCGGAAACTATCACTATATGACAAGGATCTGGCTGGAAAAGATATCGGAGCCTTTCTCGCTTCTTGTATTTGACAATCACACGGATATGCAGCCGCCGGCATTCGGAGGTCTGCTTTCCTGCGGAGGATGGATCTACGATTCTGTTATGGAACTTCCATTGCTTAAAAGGGTGATCCTGATCGGCCCGGATGAGGAAGCTTTTTCCAGAGTGGAATCGGAGATTCAGGAAAAGGTGGAATTCTTGAGCAGAGAGAAGCTTCTGGAAATGGAAGAGGCGCAGGTGTGTGCGTTTGTAAGCAAGCATGTGGGAAAGCTGCCGCTGTACATTTCTGTGGATAAAGATGTTCTCTGCAAGGATGATGCGGACACGAACTGGAGCCAGGGGGATATGCGCCTGGATACGATGCTGGAATGTCTGAAGAGAGTCAGAGAAATATGTGCAGAGGGAATCCTGGGCGTGGATATCTGTGGTGAATGTGATGTAGCAGAATCTGGAAACAGCACCTTGAATGACCGGGCCAATGCTGCATTGCTGGAGTGTTTTCTGTCCGCATACGGGAGCGAAGATCATGACGGAAATAAGAATGAGATAACAGGAGGAAACCGATGAAAAATGAACTTCTTACCATCGGGCCATTTACGGTATACGGTTATGGTCTGATGATCGCCATTGGAATTTTGGCAGGCTGCCTGACTGCAGAATACAGAGCCGGAAAACAGAAGCTTGACAGTGAACAGATCTTTCCAATGATCCTGTGGTGCCTGGTGGGTGGATTTTTCTGTGCAAAGCTTCTCTTCTGGATCACAGAGTGGAAATCAATTGTTCAGGATCCGGGATTTATAATGGAAACTTTAAGCTCCGGTTTTGTGGTGTTTGGCGGTATCATCGGCGGGATACTGACGGGGCTTCTGTATTGCAGGATCAGAAAGCTTGTATTTTTTAAATACGCGGATGTGATCCTGCCATCTGTGGCACTGGCCCAGGGATTTGGACGGATCGGATGTTTCCTGGCGGGCTGCTGTTATGGAAAAGAGACAGAGAGTGTTTTTTCTGTGATATTTCAGAATTCCGAATATGCGCCCAATCACGTGGCGCTGATCCCGACGCAGTTGTATTCCAGCGGACTGGATTTTCTGCATTTTCTTTTGTTGTTGCTGATCGCACGGAACAAAAAAGAAGATGGTCAGGTTACTGCCTGTTATCTGATCTTTTATAGCATTGGACGGTTTGTGATCGAGTTTTTCCGTGGGGATATTATCCGTGGAAGTGTGGGAATTTTGTCGACTTCCCAGTTTATCAGTATTTTTACAGGGATTGCGGGGATCGTGCTGCTGATACGGATCAGGAAAAAAAGAGATAGCAAGAGCAGTGTTTAAATGGATCAGGGAAGTCCCATGTATCAGGAAAAAGTTGGACAATAGTGGTATAAGGACAGGTTTTCGCTGCATACATCTATGAAAAAGGCGAAAGCAGGCCTGTTATGCTCAGAAAAGAAGATTTTGAACCAAATATGAAAACAGAGGATAAGATCCCCGGAGCGCAGACGGAAAATCCGGCACAGAGTCAGCGCTTCGGGGATTTTATCGTGAAATATATGCAGAATGTCCAGGATACTATGGAACTTTTTCCGGGGGCATCTTTTAGGGCGATCAATGAAATTTTCGGGGTTCTTTATGTTCCGCTGGAAAGTATGGGAGAAATTGAGGTCACGGGAACCTCCTATAATTCGATCCCGAAATGTTATACCTACATGGATATGGAGGCAGCAGGGGAATCAGGGATCAACAGGCTGCACGATCACCCTTATCTGAAGCTGCGTGGAAAAGGTACTGCGGTGGCGGTGATCGATTCGGGGATTGATTATCAGAATGAAGTGTTTCGAAATGCAGGCGGCTCCAGAATCGCTTATTTATGGGATCAGTCCATAGAAGAGGAAGAACAAAATCAGTCTGGACGGGAGTTGGAAGCTGAAAATGGAGATGCAGATAATTTGCCGGGGGATGATATAGCAGATACAGAAGTTCCATATGGCAAATTATTCCGGAAAAAGGATATCGACCGGGCACTGGCTTCCGAGGAGCCGTTTGCCATCGTGCCATCCAGAGATACCAACGGCCATGGCACGGCACTGGCGGGTATTGCTGCCGGAAATATGGTACCCGGAGAAAATTTTACCGGAGCAGCGCCGGAGGCAACCCTGATCATCATCAAGGTAAAGCCGGCAAAGCAATATCTCCGGAATTTTTATCTTTATCCTCCGGAGGCAGAAGCTTTTCAGGAAAATGATGTGATGATGGCCATTGCTTTTGCGATTTCCCAGGCCAAAAAGCTGAAGATGCCACTTTCTATCTGCCTGGGGATCGGAAGCAGCCAGGGCGCGCATCTGGGGACAAATGCGTTAAGCCAGTATGTGGACTATGTGGCAAATTTTTCTCAGGTATCCGTATCTGTGGCAGCAGGAAACGAAGGAAATACAAGAAACCACAGTACGGGGATTTTTTCTCAGGGAAGGGAACAGATCGTGACAGAACTCCGTGTAGCGGAAAGAGAGCAGGGCTTTACCATAGAATTCTGGGGAGAACCGCCGGAAATCTATGAGCTTTCCATCCAGTCACCAACCGGTGAGATACTGGAAGTCAGCAGTTCCATAGGTTCCAGAACCCAGGAGCTGTCATTTGTTTTTGTGGAAACAAAGGTGTATGTGAATTACATCCTGATCGAGCGTCAGACCGGATATTCCCTGGTGTATATCCGATTTTTCCATCCGGCGTCCGGTATCTGGAAAATTTTTACCCAGGCAAGAAATCAACAGAACGTACAGTTCCATATATGGCTTCCTGTGGAAGGGCTGATCTCCCAGGATACCTATTTTCTGGAACCATCCCCCTATACCACGGTGACAGCGCCGGGAGACGCCAGGAACAGCATTACGGCAACTGCCTACCAGCATCGTGACGGAAGCATCTACATTGCAGCAGGCAGAGGCTATACGCCAGATGGCATGATCACTCCACATCTGGCAGCTCCTGGCGTTAACGTAAAAGTGCCGCTGGTACGAGGCGGCTTTGGAACCCGCTCCGGGACCAGTATCTCCGCCGCACAGACCGCCGGTATCGCGGCACTTCTGTTTGAATGGGCGATCATACGGGATAACCAGCCGTTTTTTACTGGGAGCAGCGTGAAATATTATCTGCAGAGGGGCGCAAGAAGAGAAGAAAACATGCAGTACCCAAACCCGGAGTGGGGGTATGGGAAGGTGGATCTGTATCATACCTTTGAACTGCTGACGTGAGATGATGCGAGCTGGAAAAAATATGAAAAGCAGAAACAGATTATTTCCTTTGGAAAGAGTAGATGCATAGATATTACATTTGGAAAAATAATAAAAGGATACGAAAGTACTAATTTTGGAAAAAATATTCATATAGATAATTCACTTTGTATCGTGTACTATAAATATATGGAAAAATCATATAATGACACAACAGGGAGGAATTTTACTTATGGAGCTTTCAACTTTGGTAAAAATGTCAAACACTTACGGAAGCAATCCGGCCTATGTTCTGGCAGGAGGCGGTAATACTTCTGTAAAAGACGATACAACACTGTATGTAAAGGGATCCGGTACACAGCTTGCTACCATTAAGGCAGAGGAATTTGTCAAAATGGACAGAGCCCGTCTGAATGAGATCATGAAAACGGAATATCCGGCGGATGATGTGAAGCGTGAATCTGCATATCTTGCAGATGTAATGGCGGCAGTGACCGATGAGGATAAAACCAAACGTCCCAGCGTGGAAGCACTGCTCCACAATCTGTTTGCCTATACGTATGTCCTGCATGTTCATCCGACACTTATCAATGGACTGACCTGCGGAAAGGGCGCAAAGGCTCTTTGCGAAGAGCTTCTTGGAAAAGATGTACTCTGGATCGATATCTGCAAACCGGGATACACACTTGCCCGCATCTGCTTCGAGAAAATGAATGCCTATAAAGAAGAAACAGGAAAAGACGTGCAGGTTCTTCTGCTTCAGAATCACGGAATTTTTGTTGCGGCTGATACTGTAGAGGAGATCGGCGTTTTATTCGATGGTGTGATCGGAAAGCTGGAAAAGCAGGTAAAGAGAACTGCGGATGTAAGTGATGCAGTTACACCTGAAAAAGAGCAGGCAGCACAGAAGCTTTCCAGTCTGCTTGGACATGCGGTGGAAGTCGTACCGGCTGCGGAGGCGGATAATTTTGTAAAAGATAAAACTGCTGCGGCACCTCTTCTGAAGCCGTTTACTCCGGATCATATTGTATATTGCGGACCTTATCCGTTATTTGTAGAAAATATTGATGAGGCGAAAAATGCGATGGATGCATTTATGGCAGAGAATGATAAAGAGCCAAGACTGATCCTGGTACAGGGCGTTGGCGCATTTATCATGGAAGATGACAAAGGAAAGGCTGCAAAGGCACAGCTTCTGGTAAAGGATGCGATCAAGCTTGCAGTGTATGCAGAGAGCTTTGGCGGCCCGCTGCAGATGACCGATGAGATCACATATTTTATCACACACTGGGAAGCAGAAGCATATCGCAGTAAGAAATAAAAAAGAAAAATATATAGAGAGAAATAAAGAAAATGCATCGGGAACTATTAGGAAATTCCCGGTGCATTTTTTATCGAATGACGGATAAACAGTTACTCAGGACAGAGTTACGCAGCAAATGTGGATATTTTTATCCGCATTACCACAAATCTTATTTCCGATACACGAACGCCGGCAGTCCATCCTCACCAACCGGAACATTTACAGTTCCCTGGATCAGCGGGCGGGCATAGCGGATAAAGTCTTCGGTGACATCGGAGCCGTCTTCTGTGATCCATTCCACAGGGACCGTCTTTTCTTCGTTGCAGATAACGTTGACATCCTCCAGTGTACATTTCATGGAGTACGGAGAATCACTCTGACGTTTAAATGCGATCATCTTTCCGGTTTCGCCGTTCAGGGCAGCCTGTACACCAAATTCACCGGCGAGGATGCCTTCTTGCTGGTCTGTTCCGGCGAGCATAGCTGCAGAGCAGCGCTGGCTTACATTGAGCTCTACGGAGCGGGCTTTGACGCCAAGACGGCTGCGTACAAGATTCTCAAGATATTTACCGCAGCCAGCAAGCATCTTGTGACCGAAGGCGTCGGTTCCGGCAGCGCTGTCGTATTCGCAGATGAAAGTGCCGTCTTTATCATGGATTCCCTCAGATACACAGACTACGACGTTGCAGTTTTTCTCGAAGGCAGCATGAACTTTCTGGAGAAATTCTTCTACATCGAAATCGGTTTCCGGAAGATAAATGAGAAGCGGATTGTCTCCAACATATTTCCGGGCAAGGGCAGCAGCTCCGGTGAGCCAGCCTGCGTGACGTCCCATGATCTCGATGATAGTGACGGATTTTTTCTCATAGACACAGGCGTCCAGGGTGATCTCACGGACGGTGGAGGCTACGTAGCGGGCAGCACTTCCGAATCCGGGAGTATGGTCGGTGTTTACAAGGTCGTTATCAATGGTCTTCGGCTCACCGAGGATACGGATGTCGCTGCCGATCTTTTCAGCATAGCGGGAAAGCTTGCTGACGGTATCCATGGAATCGTTGCCGCCGATATAAAAGAACCAGCCGATATTCATCTCCTCGAATTTCTGAAAAAGCTTCGGATAAACCGGATCCTCCAGGGATTCCGGAAGCTTGTAACGGCAGGAGCCGAGATAGGCGCCGGGTGTCCAGGTAAGAGCGAGAAGCTGCTCTCCCGGAAGTGTTTCCTGGAAATCAAGGACTGTTCCGTTTAAAAATCCCTCAATGCCGTTGACCATACCATAAACATGGTCGATCTCCTCTGTATGTTTAAGTGCTTCAGATACCACACCGTAAAGACTGCTGTTGATAGCTGCGGTCGGTCCGCCGGACTGTCCTGCGATAAGGTTCTTTTTTGACATTCTGATACCTCCTGGGTGTTGTTTTTTTATATTGTAACAGAAATAGGAGAAGATAACATCTAAAAAAATCACCTTTTTTATAAAAAAATTACTCTATACAAATAATTATATCATAGTAAAATAGTAGTATAGATAGAGAAAAGAGGTGAAAAAAACGATGACAGTAAAAAAAGTACAGTTTGAGAGCATGGATGAAGTGAACCGTTTTCTTGATGTGACGGAGCATTTTCCGTTTGCAGTGGATCTGAAAAGGGGAAGCAGAACAGTAAATGGCAAATCCATTCTTGGAGTTGCATCCATTGGCCTTGGCAGAGAGATGGACTTTTGTGCACATGTGCCGGAGCTTGCGCCGGAGATCACATCCAGTCTTGGTTTTTGCATGAGGTAGGTTTAAGAGGGGAAAAAATAAATAATGGTTGATCGATGGTGAATGAGGATATCGTAAGGTCGCAGAGGCGATGATCGGTATCCTCATTTTTTGATATATGACAAATGTAACTATTTAGAAAAAAATCTAAATACTTATTGACCGGGGAATCCGGAAGTGATATATTCTATTTAGAAATATTTCTAAATACTATCCGAAAGGAGGAAGACATACACGATGGCGTTTGCGGAAACCTTCAAGGCACTTTCGGATCCTGTGCGGAGAGAAATCCTGCAGCTTCTGAAAAACGGGAAAATGTCAGCCGGTGAGATCGGAGGACATTTTGACATGACAGGCGCAACCATATCCTATCATCTGAAAATTTTGAAGAAAGCAGATCTTGTGTGGGAAACGAAGGTGAAGAATTTCGTGTATTACGAACTGAATACTACAGTTGTAGAGGAGCTGCTTCTGTGGCTCAGTGATCTGAAAGGGGGAAAGAATGATGAAAGGTGAAGAAAGAAAAGAGTTTCTGAAGGAATATAAAATGTCTCTGATCTCCGGGAGTATCCTTACGGTCTCGCCGTCACTGGCAGGGATCCTGCTGTGGAACCGTCTGCCGGAGAAGATCGCAACACATTTTGATCAGCACAATCTGGCTAATGGCTGGAGCAGCAAACCGATGGCAGTTTTTGGAATTCCGTTTCTGCTTTTGCTGATCCATCTGTTTTGCGTGTTTTTTACAGCCAATGATCCAAAGCGAAAAAATATCAACAGGCGTATTTTTACTATGATCCTGTGGCTGGTTCCGGTGGTGTCTGTGATCACCTGCATGTCAATCTATGGTCTTGCTCTGGGTATGGACATTGATATAGGTGTGATCGTGAATATCATGGTGGGGATCATGTTTATCATTCTCGGAAATTACGTTCATAAGGTGAAACAGAATTATACAGTGGGAATGAAGCTTCCCTGGACCTTGAACAGCGAGGAGAACTGGAACCGTACCAACCGTATGACAGGCTGGATACTGATCCTGTCAGGGCTGCTTTTTCTTATGAATTCGCTGCTCCTGAAAACGGAAATTGTTTTTGCGGTAATTTTGCTGGTCATCCTTGTGCCAATGATCTATTCATTTATTCTTTATAAAAAGGGAATCTGAGAAAAATCTTCAGACCGTCATTGTCGTGAAAAGGCAATGGCGGTTTCTTTTTTAACAAAAAATAATGTTCAAACAAAGCGGTACGTGATATGATAATGTCATACAAAAGCATTTTCTCGAACACTATAAACAGACAGCAGACAGGAGGGATCATTATGACAGAATTAAGCCGTTTTCAAAAAGATGTGGAAGTTGCTGCCACTGCTCTTGAAATGCGGGCAGAGAATGAGGATGCCAAAGAAGAGGCCATTCATCTTTACCGGAAATTCGGAAGTACCAAGCAGGAGCCGCTGCGGCTGGCAGTTGCCCTGCGGGGATATTTTCTGGAGGAAGGTGTGGAGGAAGAGGAACGCGCGCATTATGGAGCATATCTTAAGAAAAGGATCCGTCCGGCTGTGGAACGCCTGATTCTGGAAGATGACTGGGAAAAGATCGAGAAGCTTTATGAGAACGAATGGTTTGGGGAACAGGAGCTGGAGGTGTTCCTGAAACTGGCTGAAGAGTGGAGGAGACCTGCAGCGCTGATGGGACTTCTCCATTTGAAAAAAGCAAATTATGGATTTAAAGAGAAGAAATTCGAGCTGTGATTTTTTCAGGAAAGCGGGAATGGAGGCGGATTCGGTGGAACGGAGGCAGGAAGAGCTTGGAATACATATCCTGGAAAATATAAGGAACGAACTGTACTACTATTTTCCATATCTGGACGGTGCTTTTGCCTGCATTTCCGGGAAGGGCTCAGAGCAGACTGGAACCATTGGAACAGATGGAGCTTTTTTTCTTTTTTCCCCGGAATATCTTCTGAAGCTTTATGTAAAAAAGCCGGAGGCAGTGCGAAGAGGTTATCTTCATATGCTGCTGCACTGTCTGTATCTGCACCTTTTTCAGGAGGATCAGGAGGACAGACGCTTATGGAACCTGGCCTGTGATATTGCGGTGGAACAGATCATTTCCAGGGAAAAGATCCCGATTCTGGAGACAGGCGGCGATGCGAAAAAAATCCGTGAAAAGGTTTTTCATATTCTGGGAGACAGGTCGGATTCTGCAGAAAAGATATGCCGGAAGCTGAAGGAACAGGCTTTTCCGTTTCACCTGGAAGAACTGGAGAAAGCCTTTCATTTTGATGACCACACCCTGTGGGATATCTGCACAGGAGAAAAAGGAAAAAGAACAAAGGAAAAATGGAACAAGCTTCTTTCCTATACTGCCGCAAACCGTCAGGATCACCGGAAACGGCGGGGAAGCCAGAAAGGGGACCAGAAGGAAGAGGCAGGAACGGTAAGATCCGGAAGGTACGATTACAAAAAATTTCTCCGTCAGTTTTCTGTGCTGCGGGAAGAGGTGGAGTTGGATACGGAAAGCTTTGATTATATTTTTTATAATTACGGGATGGAGCATTATGGAAATCTTCCGCTGATCGAGCCGCTGGAATATAAGGAAGTGAACCGTCTGGAGGAGCTGGTGATCGCCATTGATACTTCCGGCTCCTGTGATGGAGAGACTGTGCGGAGATTCCTTGGAGAAACGTATTCCATTCTCAGTGAAAAAGAGAATTTTTTCCATAAAATGAAGGTGTATCTGATCCAGTGTGACTGCTGTATCCAGGATGTTAAGGTGATCCATTCCGAGGAAGAATGGAAGGAATACAGCAAAAATATCACCATACAGGGCCGGGGCGGAACAGATTTCCGGCCGGTGTTCCGGTATGTGAAGGAGCAGCAGGAGAAAAAAGAAATCCGCAGTCTTAAGGCTCTGATCTATTTTACAGACGGGGACGGGATATATCCCGGAAGCAAACCAGATTATGAAACGGCCTTTGTATTTTTACATAAAACAGAAAAAATGGAGCTTGTTCCGCCCTGGGCGATCCGGCTTGTGGCAGAGCAGGAAGGAGTGCGTTACAGAACATGAACATAAAAGAGGCAAAAGAAGAGATCAAACATACCTTACTGGCTTACAACCGGAAGGATGCAGCCGGACGCTACACATTTCCCAAACTCCGGCAGCGTCCCATCCTGCTTATGGGACCTCCCGGAATCGGGAAAACAGCGATCATGGAGCAGGTAGCAGAGGAATGCGAGGTAGGTCTGGTAGCCTATACCATCACCCACCATACAAGACAGAGTGCGGTAGGACTGCCAAGGATCGTGACCCGGTGCTACAACGGAAAAGAGGTCAGCATCACAGAGTATACCTTAAGCGAGATCATTGCTTCTGTGTATGATTGTATGGAATGTACCGGAAAGAAGGAGGGAATCCTGTTTATCGATGAGATCAACTGTGTCTCCGAGACACTTGCGCCTACCATGCTGCAGTTCCTTCAGAACAAGACCTTCGGAAGCCACAGTGTGCCGGAAGGATGGCTGATCGCGGCAGCAGGAAATCCTCCGGAATATAATAAATCGGTCCGGGAGTTTGATATTGTAACACTGGACCGTGTGCGGAGGATGGATATCGAGGCAGATCTTGAGGTGTGGATGGAGTATGCCTGGAAAAAGGAGATCCACGGATCGATCCTGGCTTATCTCGGCATGAAAAAGGATCATTTTTATTCTGTGGAGAATACAGTGGACGGGAAATTCTTCGTGACAGCAAGAGGCTGGGAAGACCTGTCTGAGATCCTGAAGGCTTATGAGGAGCTGGGCGTGGAGATCACAGAGAATCTGGTCGGGGAGTATTTATGCAGAGAGGAGATCGCAAGAAGCTTTTTTGCCAGCTATCAGTTGTATCGGAAGTACGGAGAGGACTATGGCCTGGGACGCCTGCTTTCCGGAGAGATGCCGGAGGAGGAACAGCAGAAAAAGGTAAAAATGGCGAAGGAAGCTTCCTTTGAGGAACGCTTCCTTGTGACAGGGCTTCTGCTTGACGGTCTGAACGGAAGTTTTCTGACCTATGAGAAGATGGATGGTGGGACAGGTGCTGTTTATCAGGAACTTCTGCATTTGAAAGCATTTCTTCAGGATAAAAAGGACATGACAGCGCTGGATGAATTTACAGATATGAAGAAGAAAAGTCTGGCTGTCCGTCTGGAGGCGGAGCTTCTTACCGCAGATCAGCAGACTACGGAAGAGCTTGTGATCCGCACTCTGGAGGAATTCAGCCTTACTATCCGAAAGGAGCATATCACAGAAACAGAGGCTGGCTTTGAACGGATCCGGCAGCTGTTTACGGAAATGGCGGAGAATAGAAAAGCCTGTGCGAAAAAGATCAGCGGGGAGCTGGAACAGGCATTTGCATTTATGAAGGAATGCTTCGGGGACGGACAGGAAACGGTGCTTTTTGTCACCGGACTGACCCGGAACAGCCATGCGGCGGCCTTTATCCGAGAGTATGGCTGTGATCCTTATTTTGCCTGCAGTGAGAAGCTTCTTTACCGGAAACAGGAGAAAAAGCTTCAGGAGGAATGTGCATCACTATTAGAAATATGAATGATCCCTTAACGAATACTTATGACTGAAAGGGGCCTGACATCTTGACAGGAGGGCTTGTGAGGTGATACGGTAACGGTGTCGAAAACAAAAATCAAATAACCGAATGATGAGGTGTGAGAACATGCAGGAATTAAAACCAATCAAAGAAGGTAAAGTACGTGAGATCTATGACAATGGAGACAGTCTGATCATGGTTGCAACAGACCGTATCAGCTGCTTTGACGTAATTCTGAATAACGAAGTTACAAAGAAAGGTGCTGTACTGACCCAGATGTCCAAATTCTGGTTTGACATGACTGAGGACATTCTTCCGAACCACATGATCTCTGTAGATACCAAGGATATGCCGGAGTTTTTCCAGCAGGAGAAATTCGAAGGAAAATCCATGATGTGCCGTAAACTGAACATGCTTCCGATCGAGTGTATCGTACGTGGATATATCACAGGAAGCGGCTGGGCAAGCTATAAGGAGAACGGCACTGTATGCGGCATCAAGCTTCCGGAGGGACTGAAGGAATCCGACAAGCTGCCTGAGCCGATCTACACACCATCTACCAAGGCTGAGATCGGTGATCACGATGAGAATATTTCCTTTGAGCAGAGTATCGATCATCTTGAGAAATACTTCCCAGGAAAAGGACGCGAGTATGCAGAAAAGCTTCGTGACAACACCATTGCTCTTTACAAAAAATGTGCAGAGTATGCACTCAGCAAGGGAATCATCATTGCAGATACAAAATTCGAGTTTGGTCTTGATGAGGACGGAAACATGGTTATCGGTGATGAGATGCTGACACCGGACAGCTCCCGTTTCTGGCCGGCAGAAGGCTATGAACCAGGACATGGTCAGCCATCCTTTGACAAACAGTTTGCACGTGACTGGCTGAAAGCCAATCCGGACAACGACTGGACACTTCCGCAGGAGATCGTTGACAAGACTATTGAGAAATATCTCCAGGCATACAAAATGCTTACAGGAAAAGAACTGGCCTGAAAAATAACAGCAGCTCTGAAATAGAATATACCTTACAAGCCGCTTCGGATGCCCATTCCGAGGCGGCTTCTTTCTGTATAAAACAGGACAAAAACAAAACGGTTGCAAGAAAACGGAGGGATATTTATAATAAATACAGAAACCAGATGATCCTGACAGATTTAAAGGAGTGTGATTATGAGCAGGAAAAACAAGGTGAAAAAGAAAAAAACAGTTGGAGATCATATTCTGACGATCGTTCTGATCGTGGCAATCTGTATTTTCTGTTATGCAGCTTTTAACCTTTATCATATTTATACAGAATATAAAAAAGGAACCGATGAATATAACAGCATTTCCGAAATGGCAGTGACAGAACGTGATCCTGACCAGGTGGAAGAGATAGATCAGCCGGATGAACAGCCTGTAGCACCTGTGAGCATTGATTTTGATTCTCTCAGGAGTATCAATGAGGATGTGATCGGCTGGATCTATATGGAAGCATTGCCTGAGATCAGTTATCCGGTGGTACAGGGAGAGGATAATAATTTTTATCTGCACCAGACATATGAGAAAAATTATAATTTTGCGGGAACGATCTTTATTGATTATGAGAACAAAAGAGATTTCAGCGATTGTAATACCCTGGTGTACGGACACAACATGAAGAATGGTTCCATGTTTGGAATGCTGAAAAAGTACAGAGCGGATGAGACGCTTTATAATACCAGCAAATATTTCTGGATCCTCACACCGGAAAAAGATTACCGGTATGAGATCATTGCAGCGTATACGACTTCTGTAAACAGCGATACGTATACCTTATTTAAAGGACCTGGCAAAGAGTTTCTGGAATATGAGAAAAAAATGTTCCAGAATTCGGAGATCAGAACAGATGCCACTGCAAGTGAAGCCAATGTGAAGGATAAGATCGTTACATTATCAACCTGTACCGGCAATCAGGCAACACGTTTTGTGGTACAGGGAAAAAGAGTGAATGCGGTGAACCCACAGTAGAGCTTTTGCGGATAAGTTTGGGAGGAAATGATATGGGAAATGAGATAGAAAAATTACAAAAGATCATTGATGAAAGCAGAAATATTGTATTTTTCGGCGGCGCAGGTGTTTCAACAGAAAGCGGGATCCCGGATTTTCGAAGCCAGGACGGACTGTATAACCAGAAATATGATTACCCGCCGGAGACGATCTTAAGCCATACATTTTTTATGCGAAAACCTGAGGAATTCTTTAAATTTTACAGAGATAAGATGCTTTGTGATACTGCAAAACCGAATGCGGCACATCTTAAGCTGGCGGAGATGGAGCAAACAGGAAAGCTGAAGGCTGTGATCACTCAGAATATCGATAATCTTCACCAGATGGCAGGAAGTAAAAAGGTCCTGGAGCTTCACGGAAGCGTTTACCGAAATCATTGTGTGAAATGCGGGAAATTCTATGATTTTAAATATATGAAGGAATCGAAAGATGTTCCGCGGTGCAGCTGCGGCGGCATGATCAAGCCGGATGTGGTCCTTTATGAGGAAGGGCTGGATGACTATACGATCCAGGAATCAGTAAGAGTGATCTCAGAGGCGGAGGTGTTGATCATCGGGGGAACTTCTCTGGCGGTATATCCGGCAGCAGGTCTGATCGATTATTTCCGGGGAAATCATCTGGTGGTGATCAACAAGGCACCGACACCGAGGGATAAATATGCGGATCTTCTTATTAAAGAACCGATCGGGCAGGTGTTTTCTCAGATAAGAGTCTGAAAATATGGGAACTTGGGATGATCTGCAAAATAAAAATGAGGAGTATCAAATGGGATTAAATTATGAAGTTGGAGATATTGTCACACTGAAGAAGGCTCATCCCTGTGGCAGTAAAGAATGGGAGATCCTTCGCGTAGGAGCGGATTTCCGCCTGAAATGCAAGGGCTGCGGACATCAGATCATGGTGGCACGTAAGCTGGTTGAGAAAAATACACGAGATTTGAAAAAAATTGAAAAAAATTAAATTTATGCTTTACATCACGGGAGAGATGTGCTAGAATCAACAATCGTGATATATTTCATATCCTTGCTCTTTGACAGGCAAAGGGCCAAAAGACCATAAGGAGGTTAAGACAAGCATGAACAAGTACGAGTTAGCATTAGTTGTGAGCGCTAAGCTTGAGGACGAAGCACGTGACGCTGTAGTTGAGAAAGCAAAAGGCTACATCACACGTTACAACGGCGTGATCACAGAAGTTGAAGAATGGGGTAAGAAGAAATTAGCTTACGAGATTCAGAAAATGCATGAAGGCTTCTACTATTTTATTCAGTTTGAAGCAGATTCTCAGTGCCCGGCGGAGATCGAGAGACATGTCCGCATCATGGACAATGTATTAAGATACCTGGTTGTCAAGAAAGAGGCATAATTTTTGCAGCGGATTTTTGAAAACACCATTAAGAACCTGTTCAGTTAAGTGAAATCATAAGAGAGGTAGAACGATGAACAAAGTAATATTAATGGGACGCTTGACAAGAGATCCTGAGGTAAGATATTCCGCAGGAGAAAATGCCCTGGCAATCGCCAGATATACACTGGCAGTTGATCGCAGATTCCGTCGTGACGGAGAGGCAAGTGCTGATTTTATCAGCTGTGTTTCTTTCGGACGTACAGCAGAATTTGCGGAAAAGTATTTCAGACAGGGACTGAAAATTGCAGTTACGGGACGTATCCAGACAGGAAGCTATACGAACCGTGAGGGACAGAAGGTTTATACGACAGAGGTTGTTGTTGAGGATCAGGAATTTGCTGAGAGCAAAGCATCAAGCGACAGCTATGCAGCAGCTCATCCGAGAACAGAGGCAGCACCTGCAACGTCTATGCCGAGTCCGAGCGCAGCAAGCGCCGACGGCTTCATGAACATTCCAGATGGAATTGATGAGGAGCTGCCGTTCAATTAGAACATCTGATCAAGACAGATGAGACGAATAAGATAGGAGGAAACAATCATGGCTTACAATAGAGGCGAGAGACCAGATTCTCCGATGAAGAGAAGAGGCGGACGCAGAAGAAAAAAAGTTTGTGTATTCTGCGGTAAAGAGAATAACGAGATCGATTACAAGGATGTAGCAAAGTTAAGAAAGTATGTTTCCGAGAGAGGTAAAATTCTCCCGAGAAGAATTACAGGTAACTGTGCGAAACATCAGAGAGCACTGACAGTTGCTGTTAAGAGAGCACGTCATATGTCCCTGATGCCATACGTTCAGGACTAATTCTGATCTTATACGGGGTCGTTGCGAAACAGATGAGCAGTCATCTGGAGGCAGCGGCCCTGTTTTTTTTATGAGCAAAACAGATTTTATCATTGCTATGGAATTATAATAAGGAATCTGGTATAATGTTAAATAACTTATGGGTTAAATTACATTAAGAACAGGAAAAAGCAATGAACAACAAAGTTAAATTCAAGGGGCCTATGAAACACTTCATGCGCTGGCCGTTGTACCTTTCGGTCCTGGTCGTGCTGCTGGACCTGCTGGTGTTTATTGTAAGTGTAAAGGCTGGAATTCTGGTGTCTGTAGGTACTGTGATCTATATTTTTATCGCAGTACAGCTTTTTCGATATCACAAACCGCTGATCATCAATGATATGATCGCATTTGCCAATCAGTATGATGTGGTAGAAAAGCGGATGCTGGAAGAACTGGCGCTTCCTTATGCCATTATGGATATGGAAGGCCGCATGATCTGGTCCAACCGTGTTTTTTCAGAGATCACGGGGAGAGATCAGTTTTATAAAAAAAATATCAGCACAGTTTTCCCGGATATTACTCCGGACAAGCTTCCTGTAGCCGATGAACCGGAAATTTCCGAGATGAGTATACATTTCGGGGATCGGATCTATCGGGTTTCCATGCAGCGGGTGACTATGGGTGAAGTAGTCAGCCATGCGGATATTCTGGAGAATATGTCCCAGAATGTCAGTCTGATCGCCATGTATCTTTATGATGAAACAGAGCTTAAGGAATACATCCAGAAAAATGAGGATAACAAGCTTGTTGTAGCACTGGCTTATCTGGATAATTATGAAGAAGCACTGGAGAGCGTGGAGGATGTGAGAAGATCTCTGCTTATCGCACTGATCGACCGAAAGATCACTAAGTATTTTTCCAACTTTGATGGCCTTGTGAAGAAACTGGAGAAAGATAAATATCTTCTGATCATGCGCCAGAGTTCACTGGAAACACTGAAGGAACAGCGTTTTCATATCCTGGATGAGGTTAAGACGGTTAACATCGGAAATGAAATGGCTGTGACATTAAGTATCGGAATCGGTCTGAATGCTTCTACGTATATCCAGAATTACGAATATGCCAGAATTGCCATTGAGATGGCACTGGGCCGTGGCGGTGATCAGGTAGTGATCAAAAATGAAAATAATATTACCTACATTGGCGGCAAGGCACAGCAGATGGAGAAATCAACCCGAGTGAAGGCACGAGTGAAGGCTCAGGCTCTGAAGGAATTTATGAGCACCAAGGATCGAGTGGTGGTTATGGGACACAAGATCACAGATGTGGATGCTCTGGGAGCTGGGATCGGTATTTACCGTGCCGGTAAGACTCTTGGTAAGCCGGTGCATATTGTAATCAATGATCCGACCACATCCATTCGGCCGCTGATGAGTGGATTTATGGAGAATCCGGATTATGAGCCGTCCATGTTTGTGGACAGTAATCAGGCCAAAGAGCTGGTGGATAACAATACGGTAGTAATTGTGGTGGATACTAACAAGCCAAGCTATACCGAATGCCAGGATCTTCTCTATATGACAAAGACCATTGTGGTATTGGATCATCACCGCCGCGGCAGCGAGGTGATCCAGAATGCAGTTCTGTCCTATGTGGAGCCATATGCATCCTCAAGCTGCGAGATGATCGCAGAGATCCTGCAGTATTTTGCAGACGGGCTGAAGCTTCGCAGTATTGAGGCGGACTGTATTTATGCGGGTATCATGATCGATACCAACAACTTTACAACAAGAGCGGGTGTGCGTACCTTTGAGGCAGCAGCATTCCTGCGCAGATGCGGAGCAGATGTGACACGTGTACGTAAGATGCTCCGGGATAATATTGATTCCTATAAGGCGAGAGCGGAGGCAGTTCGTACTGCGGAGATCTACAGAGATTATTTTGCCATTGCAAGATGTCCGAGTGAAGGTCTGGAAAGTCCTACCGTTGTAGGAGCACAGGCGGCCAATGAGCTGCTCAATATCGCAGGAGTCAAGGCATCTTTTGTTCTTACCAGCTATAATAATGAGGTTTACATCAGTGCCAGAGCCATTGATGAAGTGAATGTACAGGTCATGATGGAGCGGATGGGCGGCGGCGGACATCTGAATATTGCCGGTGCACAGGTGAAAGACACCATGGATGAGACCGAAAGAATGCTGAAAGAAATTATAGACCAGTTATATCAGGAAGGGGACAAATAGAAATGAAAGTAATTCTTCTGGAAGATGTTAAATCCCTGGGTAAAAAGGGACAGATCGTAAATGTAAGTGACGGATATGCAAGAAACATGATCCTGCCAAAAAAGCTTGGTGTTGAAGCTACATCCAAGAATCTCAATGACCTGAAACTCCGTAAGGCAAATGAAGAAAAGGTTGCACAGGAAAACCTGGACGCTGCCAAGGCATTTGCAGAGGAGCTTTCCACAAAGGAGGTTATCCTTACTCTGAAGGTAGGTGAAGGCGGAAGAACATTCGGTTCTGTATCCTCAAAAGAAATCTCAGAGGCAGCCAAAAAACAGCTGAATCTTGATATCGATAAGAAAAAGCTCCAGCTGGAGAATCCGATCCGTAACCTGGGTGTTACCAATGTTCCGGTACGACTTCATCCGAAGGTAACCGGAAGTCTCAAAGTCTGGGTAAAAGAGGCGTAATCAATGGAAGAAGCACTGATCAAGAGGATTCTGCCTCACAGTATTGAGGCAGAGCAGTCAGTGATCGGATCCATGATCCTGGATCGTGATGCGATCCTGGTGGCTTCCGAGATCCTGACCAGTGATGATTTTTATCAAAAACAATACGGCATCATTTTTGATGCTATGGTGGAGCTCTGTAATGAAGGACAGCCGGTAGATTTGATCACTCTGCAGAATCGTCTCAAGGAGAAAGAGCTTCCGCCGGACATCAGCAGTATGGAATATGTCCGTGATCTGATCGCAGCAGTTCCTACATCAGCCAATGTGAAATACTATGCCAATATCGTAAGCGAAAAGGCAGTTCTCCGTCGGCTGATACGGACTACGGAAGAAGTTGCCAATGCCTGTTATCTGGAAAAGGACAGTACGGAAACCATACTTGAGGAATCCGAGAAAAAGCTGTTTAATATTTTGCAGAGAACAAATGGTAGCGATTATGTGCCGATCCAGCAGGTTGTGTTGAATGCAGTCAGCAATATTGAGAAGGCTTCCAAGCTGAAGGGCTCCGTTACCGGGATTCCGACCGGATTTGTGGATCTGGATTATAAGACTTCCGGTATGCACGCGTCCGATCTTGTACTGATCGCAGCTCGACCTTCCATGGGAAAAACTGCCTTTGTATTGAATATTGCCCAGTATATGGCGTTTCGTAAAGATGTGACCGTGGCTATTTTCAGTCTGGAGATGTCCAAGGAGCAGCTGGTAAACCGTCTTCTTGCTATGGAATCTCACGTGGATTCCCAGAATCTCCGTACCGGAAATCTGAAAGACGAGGACTGGACGAAGCTGGTAGAAGGAGCGGATATTATCGGTGGCTCCAATCTTATTATTGATGATACACCTGGAATCTCCATTGCGGAGCTTCGTTCCAAATGCAGAAAATATAAGCTTGAGCATAATCTGGGGATCATCATGATCGATTATCTTCAGCTGATGAGCGGAAGTGGAAAATCGGATTCCAGACAGCAGGAAATTTCAGATATTTCACGATCGCTGAAAGCGTTGGCAAGAGAGATCGATGTACCGGTAATTGCGTTATCACAGCTTAGCCGTGCAGTGGAACAGAGACCGGATCACAGGCCGATGCTTTCGGATCTTCGAGAGTCCGGAGCTATTGAGCAGGATGCGGATGTGGTCATGTTTATCTATCGAGATGATTATTATCACAAAGATACCGAGAAGAAAGACATTGCGGAAATTATCATAGCCAAGCAGAGAAACGGTCCTATCGGAACTGTGGAGCTGGTATGGCTGCCGAGATATACCCAGTTTGTAAATATGAAAAAATAGAGCCGTGCAGACGGTAAATGAAAGGCTGTCAGGATGAAAGCTTATAGTTATCCTGATGGCCTTTTGTATTTTTGTCTGTGTGATCGTGGAGTTCGGGATGCTATGGATATAGGCAAAGAGTCATATTTTGTAAAATTATGTCAACCGATTATTCTTGCTATTTCCTGATCTCAGGGGTTATACTGTAGACAGCAGCAGTGAATCTCTATATAAGGGGGCGTTCACAATGGAAAAAAGATATACAGTCAGACAGGCCGTAACACTGACCGGAGTGAAATCTTATGTCCTGCGTTACTGGGAGGAAGAACTGGAGCTTCGGATCGGACGCAATGAACTGGGACATCGCTATTATACACCGTTTGATATCCAGCTTTTTCTTAAAATAAATGAGCTGAAAAGTAAAGGACTTCAGTTGAAAGCAATCCGTACACTGATTCCACCGGAGGTAAGAAAGGCAGATACACCGGATTTTTCAGAATCTGGTATCAGGATCCTGGATGGAGAAGCTGTTGAGCTTGAAGATATCCCAATGAAAAAAACGGGATCTGAAAAGGAGTTCATGGAAAAAACGGAATCTGGGAATACAGAGAAGTGCGAGGCAGATAACGATAAGATACTGGAGTTTCAGGAAATCATGGAACGCCTGATCCGTGAGGAAATGCAGAGAAAGAAAGAAGGAGAGTACCGGTGTCGTTCTCTGGATGAAGCGATCCGCAGGCAGCAGCAGGCAAGAAGAGAAGCGGCAGCTTCCTGTGAGGGAAAAAAGAATAAAAAAAACAGAAAAGGCTGCCGGTAAACCGGCAGCCTCACTCATTATAGCAGCTTATCAAGCTAATGATGCATTACTCAGCAGAGATAGCACCAACTGGACAGGCCTCAGCGCATGTTCCGCAGTCAACACAAGCGTCTGCGTCGATTACATAATGCTCGTCTCCCTGAGAAATAGCCTCGTTCGGGCACTCACCCTCACATGTTCCACAGCTAACGCACTCGTCAGAAATTACATATGCCATAATTGATATCCTCCTTTTAAATTGTGTATTGTATGTATCCCCTACCAGGGATTCTATTCCCATTCTAATATATCTGCATAAAGAATACAAGTATAAATTTATAAACAAAACTGAAAATTCGTAACCCGTTGATTCCATTCCGGATTCGTATTATAATAGCAGAACGGAATGAAATATTTCGATAAAACAGTAAAGGAGAATACAATCATGGCAAAAGTTACAAAGAGCATGCTGATCGGAGAACTGCTCACTGTAGACCCGAATATCGCACCGATCCTGATGAGAGCAGGAATGCATTGTCTTGGCTGCCCGTCTTCACAGATGGAATCTCTGGAAGAAGCAGCAATGGTCCATGGCCTGGACGCAGATGTCCTCGTAGCTCAGATCAATGATTTTCTTGGTGAGTAATAAACAGAAGCTTTTTTGCTGAAACAAAAGGACCGCTGTCGGGAAATGCAGATCATATGGATCGCATTCCGACAGCGGTTTGTTTGTCTGTAGGATATTTGGTTTGTCAGATATTCAGAAGCTTCTGAAGTGCATGATCAGCAATCAGTGCACAGTGCTCTCTGAGGTAGGCTTCACCGGCTGGTGTGAATGCGCGGCCGATGCCATACTCGGAAAGGATATTGCAGACCTTGTTAAATTCTTCAGGTGTACAGTCTGACTGATGAAGTACCAGCTGATAGACACCGTCTTCTCCTTCACGATAGAGAGTATTATCACCGGTAAAGAAACCATTCATACCATGAGATGCGGCAATAACATCATCCAGCCCCGGGAAAGAGTACAGGCGTATAAGCTTTACAGAACTCTCAGCCGGCTGCTGTGATGCATCCGGAGTTTCTGTTGCCTGAGAGGCGGAAGTTTCCGCCCTTTTTTCTTCCGGTTTCTGTGAAAGATCCTTAAGCTTGGATTCACAGAGCTTCTGGAAGATATCGATGATATTGTCAGCGCCATCGATCTCTACGGTATCGGAAGGTTTGTTGCCCTTGAAGGGTGCAAATTTGGAAAAACGTGTATCCAGTTCTTCAGGATCTTCCACTTTAGTGATAATGAGGATAATACTTTCGGCATTGACAGGAATAGCCTCGATCATCAGAGGAATATTATCTGCTTCAAAACCAAATTGTATCTGTGCCTGCTGCATCATATCACGAAAGAGACGTTTGGCTTTTTCGGTACCGTATGCAAGTTCGCTGATACGGATCTGATGACTGTCCAGATCTTCTTTCGTCAGGGTACAGCGGATCTGATTTTCATTGATTTTTTCTATTTTCATATGATCACATCCTATAGGTAAATAAATTTAATCTTTTACATACTGTATTATATAACAGTTATACACAAGATGTAAAGATGTAGAAACCGGAGAAAAAAGAAAATTTCTGATTCTTTTATAAAAGACTTGCATCTGAAGAGAAATCAGGTATAATGAAAAGCAGAAAAGCTGTCTCCTCCCGGAAGCAAGAAGACAGTAACGATAACTTAAAGTCATATTTTTCTGAAGATAAGGATTCTGTGTGAAATTCATCGGCGAGTCTGTCGGTACACAGAGAAATTTCCCCCCATTTTATTATTTATATTTTATTACAAGTATCATCCTAACAGGGAAGGTGCAGCTTTTCGAGAACCATTGCTGGTGTTTTCTGAAAATCTAACCAGGAAAGGAGGTCGGGATACGCCAAATATATCACAGGAAAAAAAGAAATCCGCAAAACCCCTTCGAAGGGAACTGGAGCTTTATCGTGAGAACGGAGTTTCTCTTTATCTCAATGGAGCACCAAGCACTCCGAAAAAAATCGCAAAAGCCTGTCAGATTGCGGAAAACGGGGTCTATATGCGGGATTATACGGAAGATGAAGACGGCCATATCGCCTGTGTAAGCTTTGATCTTATTCGCAAAGAATGACCGTACATAAGAAAAAACGGTTCCCCGGATAACGATCATCCCCTGCACTCATGCATACCATGCGGGGAACCGAAATTCTAAAGAAATTGTGAAAAATTATTAAAAGTCGATTTTTATAACGAAATGTAGACAAGATATGTTATAATAAAGCAAATTATGACATTTTATACCGAAAGGAAAAAAACATGATAAAAAAACACATACCGGTCCTTGTGGTAGGTCTGCTGATCGTTCTGGTCGCTCTTGCCGGAGGGACTGTTTACGGGATCAATAAGCTTATACCAAGCAGGAAACAAATGGATCTGACAGAATACTACGGCCAGAATGCAGACGGTGAGGCTGCGTTGATACTTGGAACTGAGAAACTGGAAGAGAAGGCACTTATCTCAGGAGAAGATGTATATCTTCCGCTGGATGTAGTGAACGGATATTTGAATCAGAGATATTACTGGGATAGCGAAAACAAGAAGATACTGTATGCAACACCATCCAGTCTCACAGAGGAACCGGCTTCAGATAAGGCAGACGGAAACGTGTGGCTGAAGGATGACACGGTTTATCTGAAACTGGATTATGTAAAAAAGTATACAGATATCGATTCTTATATAGAGCAGGATCCTGCAAGGATTGCGATACAGTACAAATTTACCAATGTGGAGACCGTGACCACGAAGAAAGATACCGTGATCCGTTACCGGGGCGGGATCAAGGCGCCGATCCTTTCCAAACTGGCGAAGAATACAGTTCTCCGGCTGATGAATGAAGGAGAGGACTGGGATCAGGTGGCAACCGATGACGGTTACATCGGTTATGTTCAGAAGAAAAAAGTAAGTGCTGTGGATACAACGGATTATGAAAGGGATTTTAAAACAGAGTCCTATACATATCTTACCATGGATGAACCAGTGAACCTGGCATGGCACCAGGTTACCAGCACAGATGCAAACAGCTATTTCGCAGATGCGGTACAGAATATGACAGGCGTGAATGTGATCTCTCCAACCTGGTTTTCTGTAACAGATAACTCCGGAAATATTTCAAGTCTTGCATCTGGGGAGTATGTGATGCAGGCACATGAAAAAGGACTGAAGGTATGGGGACTGGTGGATAATTTTAATGAGAACATGAATACCAAAGAAGTTCTTTCAAAAACCAGTTCAAGGCAGAATCTGGAGAATCGGCTGATCACTTATGCACTGAAAGTAGGAATGGATGGAATCAATGTTGATTTTGAATCTTTGAGCGAAGGAGTAGGAATCCATTTCCTTCAGTTTTTAAGAGAGCTTTCTATCCAGTGTCACGCCAATAATTTGGTACTGTCTGTAGATAATCCGGTTCCGGAAGATTTTACCAGTCATTATGACCGTGCGGAGCAGGGCAAGGTTGTGGATTATGTGATCATTATGGGCTATGATGAGCATTACGTAGGCTCCGATGCCGGTTCTGTGGCATCTCTGCCATGGGTAGAACAGGGGGTTAAGGATACGCTTTCAGAAGTAGCGGCTCAACGGACGATCCTTGCGATTCCGTTCTACACAAGGCTCTGGAAGACTACAGATGGCGGTGCACTGACAAGTGAGGCCATCGGTATGGATCAGGCACAGCAGACGATCAGTGATAACGGAGCAGAAACATACTGGGACAAGAAGACAAGTCAGAATTACGGAACCTATGAAGGGGACGGTGCCACATACCAGATCTGGTTGGAGGACTCTAAGTCTATTGCGGAAAAGGTTAAACTGATCAAAAAATACAAACTGGCAGGTGTGGCAGAGTGGAAGCTTGGATTCGAGAACAGCGGGATCTGGAGCGTAATCACAGAAAACCTGTCATAAACAGAAGAAAACATTGTGATCTTCACAATGCTAAAAACACTCCCGGCAACATATATTAAAATAAATATGCCGGGGGTGTTTTGCGTTGAAAAAACATTTCATAGAATTGGCAATGGCAGTTCTTATGCTGGTCTGTTTTTATATTCTGTCATGGGAAGCGGCAGAAACTGCAGGCAGACTTATAGATGTATCCGGAAATATAAAAGCAGATCAGGTGATCCTGGTGGATGCCGGTCATGGGGGTGTGGATTCCGGAATGGTGGGAATCGGTGGACTGAAGGAAAAAGGAATCAATCTGGATATTGCCATGAAGCTAAAAACGATCCTGGAAAAAAAAGGCCTTGCCGTAGTAATGACCCGGGAAGAAGATAAAGGTCTTTATGAAAATGGTACAAAAAATATGAAAGCACAGGATCTGCAGAATCGTATTGAACAGATCCGGAAATATGAACCGGTGCTTTCTGTGAGTATCCACCAGAACAGCTACAGTGATCCCGGAGTAAAAGGTCCGCAGGTATTTTATTATGAGGATTCGGAAGGTGGAAAAGAACTGGCACTTGCGATCCAGGAAAACATGAACCGGAAGCTTTCCATTGCACGGCCGCGGGTGGCAAAAGAAAACAGAACCTATTATCTTCTGAAGAGAAGTCCGGGTGTGATCAATATCGTAGAATGTGGATTTCTTACAAATCCGGAGGAAGCCGCCCTGCTTCAGACAGAGAAGTATCAGAGAAAGGTAGCAGAGGCTGTGGCTGATGGAATCGTTACATATCTGAAAAAACAGAAGGAAAACGAAAATAATTGAAAAAAATGTGAATAGCCTTTTCATAGGAAGGTGATTCTGCTATACTTTACGTGAATTAAGGAGAATCCTATGCTTGGAATCATTTATCTTATATTATGTATGTTAACAGGAATGGAAATGGCAGGATGTCTGTTTCCGCGTCAAACAACTGAAAGAGGAAACAGGATATGGGTGGTCCTGCCGGCAGCGTTTGGGATGGGAATCCTGATGCTGACCTGGGCAGTCTATATTCTTTCCTGGATGTTCAGCATATGCGCGGGGTCAGAGCATCCTCTTTTTTATGGAAATCTGATCGTATTTCTGGTAGATATCCTGCTGCTTTCGGGAATCTTCCGGTGGAAAAAGAAAAAACAGCAAAAAATGTTTGTGATATCCGAACGGATGATCAGCAGAAAATGGATCCTGAAAAAAGAGCTTCTGCTTTTTGGCATTTTGACGGTTTTTGTGACTTGGATGATGTTTTACGTTTTTCATATGAAAGACGGCATTCTGTACTCCGGCTTTTCGGTATACGGAGATTATGCACCCCACACGGCAATGATGCGATCTTTTTCACGGGGAAATAATTTTCCTACCCAGTATCCGCATTACGGCGGGCAGGATGTGAAATATCATTTTATGTTCCAGTTCCTTGTGGGAAATCTGGAGTATCTGGGCCTTCGTCTTGATCTGGGATATAATCTGGTAAGCATCCTGTCTCTGGCGGGATTTCTTATGGTGCTTTACGGGATCAGCTACCGGATGTTCAAAAGCTTCTGGGCAGGGGCAGCTGCCATTGTTTTCTTTTTTTTTCGCAGCGGAACAGCGTTCTGGCGTTATCTGTGGGAACATCTTCAGGCGGGGGACCTTGTACGGACTCTGGAAGAAAATACGGCGTTTATCGGTTATACTACCAATGAAAACTGGGGATTATGGAATTTCAATGTATATCTGAACCAGCGTCATCTGGCTTTCGGCCTTCTGATGGCAGCTGTAGCGGTATGGACCTTTATGGATTGGGTGGAAGCCGGATGCAGTCACAAGGAGCAGGGCTTTTTGTGGGTCCGTAATCGTTTTTTTACAAAAGAAGCCTGGATCTGCAGAAATGTGGATACGGCGATCCTTCTGGGACTGTTTCTGGGATTAACTGCTTTCTGGAACGGAGCTGCGCTGATCGGCGGCCTTCTGATCCTTGCCGGACTGGCAGTGTTTTCTGACGGTAAGCTGGATTATGTGATCTGTGCCGGACTGGCAGTGCTTTTTTCGGAACTGCAGTCGAAGATCTTTGTGTCGGGAAGTGTTATGAGTCCATCCTTTTACTGGGGCTTTCTGGCAGACAATAAAAGCATTTCCGGTGTACTCTGGTATCTGGTGGAGATCAGTGGATTTTTCTTTGTGGGAATGATCGTGGCAGCAGTATTTCTGAAGAGAGGTCAGAGGGTAGTGCTGATGGGCTGTTTGCTTCCAATGGCATTTGCATTTCTGGTATCTCTGACTCCGGACATCAATGTCAATCATAAATATGTGATGATTTCCTATGCCTTTGTGACAGTTTTCTGGGGATGGATCGTAAGATGTGTTTTCCTTGCAGGGAAAAACAGCTGGAAGAAATGGGCCGGTCGCGCAGCGGCAGCGGTCCTTTGTATCTGCCTTAGTGCAACGGGGATCTATGATTACGTGATCATCTTAAGAGACAATGATTCCGCACACAGGATGACTGTAAATATGGAAAGCAGCCTGACGGACTGGCTCAGTGCAAATCTTAAGAAAAATGATCTTCTGCTGACACCGGAATATACCATGAACGAGGTCACTATGTCCGGTGCCATGCTGTATTGCGGATGGCCTTATTATGCATGGTCTGCAGGGTACGATACGGGCTATCGTGCCGGCCAGGCAGTGCTCATGTATACCACGGATGATCCGGAGCTACTGAAAGCTGCCGTAAAACAGGAAAAGATCACATATATCCTGTTTGAGGAGGATATGGAATTTGAACAGCAGGAATGTCGTGAGGATATCATCAGGGAGACATATCCACTGGTGTATACCTCAGAGGATGGGAGAATAAGAATCTATGAAACATGACAGCTTATATATCATTATGCCGGCATATAATGAAGAAAAAAATATCGGGACCGTGATCGAGCAATGGTATCCGGTAGTGGAGAGGATCGGCGGGGACAGCCGCCTGGTGATCCTGAATGATGGCAGCAAAGATGCTACCTACAAAAAAATACAGAATTATCAGAAAAATTATGACCGTCTTATCGGAATCGATAAACCGAATGAAGGACATGGAGGAACAATACTCAGGGGATATCGTTACGCAGTAGAAAAAGGTGCCGATTATATTTTTCAGACGGATTCAGACGGCCAGACACTTCCGGAGGAATTCTGGCAGTTTTGGGAAAAACGTCAAAAGTGCGGGCTTCTTATCGGCTACCGGCAGAAGAGAGAAGATGGGCTTTCCAGGATTTTTGTGACAAGAATACTGCGGCTTGTGCTTTTCCTTATTTTTGGAACCTGGGTAAAAGATGCAAATACGCCATATCGGCTGATGGAGGGAAAACAGCTCGCCAAAGTACTGAAGCGTATCCCAGGCGGATTTTTCCTTTCCAATGTGCTGATGACCGTGATCTATGAAAAACATCATCTTTATGTGGAATATATCCCCATCACATTCCGACCGAGACAGGCCGGAAAAAATTCTATCAACATGAAACGGATCATAAAGATCGGAAGACAGGCATTTGCGGACTTTTACCGTCTGCGGGGCAGGATCTGATACAGGAGGAACAGAAGGATGAAAAAAAAGATCAGAGAATTATTTCCGGAGCTGACTGCAGCAGTGCTCCTGACAGTACTTTCTGCGTATCTCCTGGGAGGAGATGTATGGACATTCTGGACCTGGTGGCTGCTTGCACTGTTCATGGGAATGGTGGCAATGCCGGTCACAGGAAGGCTTTTTGGTAGTTTTGAAGACCGGGGATGGCTTTTTTCAAAGGTACTTGCCATTGCAGTTACCGGATTTCTCACCTGGCTTCTGGTAGCGGTGGAAATCCTTTCTTTTACAGCAGTAGTGTGTGTAGGGGTATCTGTGGCTGTTGGCATTTTATGTGCTGTACTTTTTCATGTTCAGCTGAAGCATGGCATTGAATGTTATCCGTCAGGAAAGATGCAGCTGATCTTTCGGGAGGAGCTTCTGTTTTTTGGGATCTTTCTGCTGTGGACTTATCTGGCAGGATTCCGGCCACAGGCATATGGAACAGAGAAATTTATGGATTATGGCTTCATGGAGGCCATGATGCGGAGCAAAACTCTTCCTGCACGTGATCTCTGGTATTCTCAGGGAACTATCAATTATTACTATGGCGGGCAGTATTTTGCAGTATTTCTTACGAAGCTTACAGGAAGCAGAGTGGAAGTGACTTATAATCTGATGCGTACCTTTGTGGCAGCGTTTGCCTTTGTGTATCCGTTTTCCCTGGTCCGTCAGATGACGAAGGACAGGCTGTATGGACGACTGGATGGAAAGAAGAAATATATTCCTTCACTAGCAGGAGTTACTGCAGGTATTGCAGTATCTATCGCGGGAAATGTACATTATATCGTCTACCGTTGTGTACTGCCGCTGATCCGGAAGATACAGGGAGTGGCAGAAACAGCCAGCTACTGGTTCCCGGATGCAACTCGTTACATAGGGTATAATCCGGTGAATGACAGTGATAAGACCATACATGAATTCCCATGCTATTCCTTTGTTCTGGGAGATCTTCATGCCCATGTGGTAAATGTGATGTTTGTGACATTTCTGGTGGGAATGCTCTATGCATGGCTGAAAATGATCCGAAAAAGAGGGCCTGAGCCTGAAAAACAGGAACGCAGTGTTTTCTGGCTGAGACAGCTTCTGATGCCGCATATCCTTTTGGCGTCCGTTTTTCTTGGCATGTTCCAGTGGACCAATTACTGGGATTTTGTGATCTATTTTGTAGTGACCGGTGGAGTTGTCCTGATCGCAAATATCATACGATTTGAGGGAAAGATAATCAGGATCCTGGCAGTGACGATCGTACAGGCAGTGGAGATCATAGGTCTCTCTTATCTGGTGATCCTGCCCTTTACATTGAAATTTGATACGATGGTACAGGGGGTGGCACTGGCACAGCATCATTCACTGTGGTATCAGCTTCTGATCCTCTGGGGACTTCCGGTGCTCCTTACTGTTTTGCTGATCCTGTCTGTCATCACAGAAAAAATGAAGGGACTGAAGCATAAAAGTCTTTACAGGCTGCTGGAGGCGATCACAGTTCCGGATCTTTTTGCAGTGATCATGGGCTTATGTGCTATCGGACTGGTTTTGATCCCGGAGCTTGTATATGTGCGGGATATTTATGAAAATGGAAATGCCAGAGCCAATACTATGTTTAAGCTGACGTATCAGGCATATATCCTTTTCGGAATGACAATGGGATATGGGATTTATCGTATGCTGGTGATATCCAGACAGAAGATCATCCGGATCCTTTCAGGTGTGGGGCTTTTTGTACTGCTCTGGACCGTGGGCTATTTCGGAAATGCCGTGCATTCCTGGTTTGGGGATGTCTGGAAGGTTTCGGAGTATCAGGGACTGGATGCAACTACATTTCTTGAGCAGGATTTTCCTCAGGATGCGTCGGCGATCCGCTGGCTGAAGCAGAATATCAAGGGCTCTCCTGTGGTGCTCGAGGCTAACGGGGACAGCTATACCGGATATGAGAGAGTTTCTGCATCTACGGGGCTTCCGACCGTACTGGGATGGTATGTGCATGAATGGCTCTGGAGAAATAATGTACCTGACCTCAATGAAAAAAGTGCGGACATCCAGACTATTTATACATCTACAAATGCAGAGACGGTAAAAAAACTGATCAGCCGTTATGATATTTCCTATATCTTTGTAGGAGGACAGGAAAAAGAAAAATACGGAACAGAGCTTAATGACAGTGTTCTTCAGAGTCTGGGAAGCATTGTCTTTGAAGATGATATGTCAGGAACCTACATTGTGAAAGTGGAGCAGGATTGACATTTTTTCCATAATAACGCTATAATGTAACTATTATGTAGCTATCTGTTAACGGATATGCTCAGCAGGAGATTTCTGCTGGCAGTATACAGAAAAAAGTGACAGTTGCAGGATGGCAGCAGAGAGGAGGATATTATGAACAGAATCGACAGACTTTATATGGAAATGATCCATTATTATCAGGGGGATCCGAAGCATATCCAGCATTTTGTGAAGGTGCATGATCTTTCAAGGCTGATCGGCCAGGGTGAGGGTCTGGACGAAGATACGATGTATGTTCTGGAAGCTGCGGCTCTCGTTCATGATATCGGGATCAAAGTCGGTATGGAAAAATACGGACGCTCTGATGGAAAGACGCAGGAAGCAGAAGGTCCGGCAGCTGCCAGAGAGATGCTTACCGCACTGGGCTTTCAGGAGAGGGTGATCCGCAGAGTGGAATATCTGGTAGGACATCATCATACCTATAAGGATATTGACGGGCTGGATTATCAGATTCTTGTGGAAGCTGATTTTCTGGTTAATTATTTTGAAGATGGACTGGATAAAGAACATATAAAGAAAAGTGTAGAGAAGATCTTTAAAACAGAAACAGGTAAAAAAATAGTAAAAGACATGTTTTTCCCGGAGATTTTTCAGAAATCCGAAACCTGGGCACAGGATGCCCTTCAGGACCTGGAAGATTTTATTGAAGAGCAGGGGATTTATATCAGACAGTAAATGGAGCGTAAAATGAAAGCAGAAATAGCAGTTATGACAGCGGAGAATATAGACAGAAAGGCAATTGCCAGAGGTGGCGAGATCCTGAAAAACGGCGGGCTTGTGGCATTTCCCACAGAGACTGTATACGGCCTTGGAGGAAATGCCCTGGATCCGAAAGCATCGATGAAGATCTATGCAGCCAAGGGAAGACCTTCGGACAATCCGCTGATCGTACATATCGCAGATATCCGTGACCTGGATAAGATCGTTACAGAGGTTCCTGAAAAAGCCAGAGTACTGGCTGAGAAATACTGGCCGGGTCCGCTGACAATGATCCTTCCCAAGGCAGATATCGTGCCAAAGGAAACAACCGGAGGATTGGACAGTGTGGCAGTACGTTTTCCAAGTGATCCTATCGCACAGGAGCTGATCCTTGCGGCTGGCGGATATGTGGCAGCGCCAAGTGCCAATACTTCCGGAAGACCAAGTCCTACGACAGCGGGACATGTGGCAGAGGATCTGGGAGAAGCCATTGATATGATCATTGATGGAGGCCAGGTAAATATCGGTCTGGAATCTACGATCGTAGATTTTACAGAAGACATACCGGTAGTCCTGCGGCCGGGATATATTTCCCTGGAAATGCTCCGGGAAACACTTGGAGATGTAAGGATGGATAAGGGGCTGATCAAACCGGACAGCAAGGTCCATCCAAAAGCACCGGGAATGAAATACCGTCATTATGCACCAAAGGCAGATCTTGCCATTGTGGAGGGGTCCACAGAGGGTGTGATCGCGGAGATCGAAAAAAGAGCCGGAGAGGCTGAGGAGAAGGGACTGACTGTGGGGATCATCGCAACAGATGAAACAAAAGGCCGATATTCACATGGAATCGTAAAGAGTATCGGAAGCCGGGAGCAGGAAGAAACCATCGCGCATCATCTGTACGAGGTCCTGCGTGATTTTGACAGCTGTAATGTAAGTGCCATTTATTCAGAGGCATTTTTTACACCAAGAATGGGACAGGCGATCATGAACCGCTTACTGAAAGCGGCTGGTCATAAAATTATCAACGTTGAGGAGGAGAAAGAAAATGATAGCACTGGGATGTGATCATGGCGGCTATGAGCTGATGCAGGAGGTAAAGAAGCATCTGGAAGAGAGAGGACTGGAGTACAAAGATTTTGGATGCAATGGTCCGGAATCTGTAGACTATCCTGTTTATGGAAAGAAAGTAGCGCAGGCGATCGTGGACGGTGAGTGTGAGAAAGGAATCCTGATCTGCGGAACAGGTATCGGAATTTCCATCACTGCTAATAAATTCAAGGGAATCCGTGCTGCACTTTGTACAGATTGCTTTACTGCAGAAGCAACAAGACTTCATAACGATGCCAACATTCTGGCCATGGGCGGTCGTGTAGTAGGACCGGGACTTGCTCTGAAGATCGTGGATACATTCCTGGATACACCATTTTCCGGGGATGAGCGTCATATCAGAAGAATCAACATGATCGAGGATTGATCGATCAGTAAGAAACCAATAGAAAAAGAGGATTCTGTATGGATAAAAAAGGACAGAAACGACAGGGATATCTTTCCTGGGATGAGTATTTTATGGGTGTTGCCATGCTTTCCGGCATGCGTTCCAAGGACCCGCATTCACAGGTTGGTGCCTGTATCGTAAGTGAAGATAACAAGATCCTGTCAATGGGGTACAATGGATTTCCAAAGGGATGCTCCGATGATGAGTTTCCCTGGGGAAGAGAAGGAGATCCGCTGGATACCAAATATCTTTATGTGACACACAGTGAGCTCAATGCCATCCTGAACTACCGAGGAGGAAGTCTGGAAGGTGCCAAGCTTTATGTGTCCCTGTTTCCCTGCAACGAATGTGCCAAGGCTATTATCCAGGCAGGGATCAGGACTATCGTATACGACTGTGATAAATATGCAGATACTCCGTCGGTGATCGCATCCAAAAAAATGCTGGATGCAGCCGGAGTCCGGTATTATAAATATAACCGGACAGACCGTGAGATCACCATTAAAGTGTAAAAGAGAACAAAAATAAGAGAAAAACAGCAGCCTGGCTCCTGATCCATCATATCATCAGGGCTTCCGCTGCTGTTTTTTATGAATGGTTAAGAATGTGCTTCGGAATGAGGATCTTCCGGTGCGGATAAGGCTGTGGGAGAGATCTTCTGTGGAAAACTTAAGCAGACTTTGAAAAGGTCACCGTCCAGATAAAGTTTAAAGGTGCCACCTTGAAGCTGGGTAAGGCTCTGTGCGATGGATAATCCAAGTCCGCTGCCTTCTGTATTTCTGGCAACATCGCCGCGGATGAAACGTTCGGTCAGTTCTTCAGCCGGAATGTTCAGAGGCTGTGCGGAAATATTTTTCAGGGTAAAGATGACTTGATCTTTTTCCAGAAGAACTTCTGCATAGACCCTTGTGTTCTCCATGGCATATTTCAGAATATTGCCGAAAAGATTTTCAAGGATACGCCACATCCGTCTGCCATCGGCATAGATCATGGCAGGAGAATCCGGCAGATGTGTCATTAGGGTCAGATGTCTGTTTTCCATCCGTTCTTCGAATTCACCCATCACCTGGTAAAGCATTTCCACAAAGTTCAGTTCCGTCATTTCCAGAGAAAGATTTCCGGTACTGGCTTTGGAAGCTTCCACTACATCTTCGGTCAGACTTTTCAGACGATGTGCCTTTGAGTCCAGGATCTCAAGATATTTCAGTGCTTCCGGATCTTTGAGGTTCAGCCTTTTCAGCAGATCAATGTAATTGATGATGGAAGTCAGTGGCGTTTTCAGATCATGGGAGACATTAGTGATCAATTCGGTTTTCATACGCTCATCTTTGAGGCTTTTTTCCACGGCAGCGTCCAGCCCGTCACCAATGCGGTTGATATACTGTGCCATTGCTTTCTGATCACCACGGAGTTCCTTTTCCGGGATCTTGTAAGTGAGCTCTCCATCGGTGATCCGTTTTAGGCCATCAAGGAGGAGTTCCCGTCCAAGAGCAATTTTGTAGACGCAGAAAAGCGCACCCAGATCCAGAAGGAATAGAAGCAAAAACATCAGGAACCATCCATCAGATGCCGCGAGCAGGGCACTGAAGAAAAATTCAAGGAATAGAAATACGCCAAGTCCCACTACCATACGTATTCTGCTGATGGTATTCCTGGAGAAAAAATCGATCAGCTTACCGGCTTTACAAAGACACAGACGGGGAAGCTTCAGGCATTTGCGAAGCAGGCTGTTTTTCCACAGGGTGCGAGCTTTGATCCTGCGGATCAGGCTTAAATAGCCGATCCAGAACAGGCACGTGATCAGGAAAATCGTGATACCCAGGATGATCAGGGAGGAGACAAGGTTATAGGTGCAAGCTTGCATGCTCAGTCCTGCGGTCAATACACCAAGTGCCGGGATACACACGAGTCCGGCTGCTGCTTCCGTATAGATCCTGTCAAAAAAGTTCAGTTCTGGCTGAGCCGTGTCTGCATTACCGCTATCGGAATTTCTTCTTCCGGTGTGGACAGTAAGCCAGATAAAATCTATGATAAAGAGCAGAAAACTGATCATGGTGATCACAGTAGCCGGGATAAATAAAGTACGGTAAGTCAGGAAATGCTGTCTGTCAGTTTTAATGGAATCCTGTACAGGAAGGTTGGTATCATCGATCCAGGCAAGAAAACTGCAGTTTTCATCGTATGTGGAATTTCGAAGGAGATCGATCCAGTTTCCTACAGAATGGTTTGCAGCAGCGGAAAGGTTCAGATTCATAAGACCATTCCGGGCATTTTTCTCATCTGTGGCAGCTTCGTTGACACTTAGGAACACGTAAGGCTTTTTGTCTGAAAAACCGGAAATATCAGTCAGGTCGGAAGTATAGGCTGCATCTGTATTTGTGAAGATTTTCTGTGAGGTGTTATCCGTATAGGCATAATGGAGATTGGAATTATCATTGCTGTACTCATCCAGTGTCTGAGCAGCTTCTGTCCAGCTGGAAAAAAGATCCCGGGTATTATCCAGCTGCTCAAAGGCATCGTTCAGGTTCCCCTTGAAATTCCTGGTTTTGGATGAGGTGGAATTCATGTAATCCAGGAGACTGTCGTAACCTTCCGGTGCACAGGGGATTTCAAAGATCGGAGTGAGCATATCTGCCACATCTGTGTAAACCACGTTTCCGTTTTTGTCTGTGATGTTTTTCAAAGGTTCCTGTGACTGGATGCCGCCGTCTGCATATTCGGCGCTCAGAGCGGAAAGAATCCTCTCAATCCAGTCTTTCTGGGAAATTCCCTCGTGTTTCAGGGCACCGGAGTTGGCATTTAGCTGCAGGGTTCCGTCTTCCAGAGCTTTTTTGAAATCGGAATAGTACATATATTTTGTTTCACCCTCCGGGGTGGTAAGGCCCAGGACGATCCAGTCATCATTGGAATGGATCGTCTGTGAGCTCCATTCCTTAAGATCATTGAAGGAATAGGCTAGTCCGGAGGTGTTTTTGAAGGAGAGAGAATCTCCGTTATAAAGCTCTCCGAGATCAATGTATGCATCTTCGTTTGTTTTATCTAGGATTTCTCTGGCTGAGATTCCGGACAGGATCGCGGAAGCTTTTGAGTAAAAGCTGTCAGCAAAAGCAGAGGTCTGGAAATAATCCTTTGTTTTAAGATCCTCGGCAGAGTCCATCCGGATACCTGCCTGGATCACCAGTGCCGCTGAAAAGACCATGATCAGAGGCAGGATAAGGGCAAGGACAAGAGCAGGAATGCGCATAAATGAACGGTTTTTTTCCGTATGTTTATTTTTATTCATAATACCCCTTTCTGAAGTACAGATACTTCATGGCCGGCTGGCTCACCGGCTCAGTTTTTCGATTTTATAACCCAGGCCCCAGACAACTTTCAGATAGCGGGGATCCCTGGGGTTGATCTCAATCTTTTCGCGAATGTGACGGACGTGGACGGCTACCGTGTTATCCGCGGCCAGAGCATCTTCATTCCAGATGCTCTCGTAGATCTGTGTGGTGGAAAAAACACGTCCGGGATTTTTCATGAGAAGAAGCAGGATATTATATTCGATGGGCGTCATCCGTACCGCTTCTCCATCTACCAGCACCTCTTTTTTGTCATCGTTTACCGTAAGACCTCCGGTTGTGTAGATGTGTTCTGATGCTACCGGTGCAGCGGAGCCAAGCTGTGTGTACCGGCGCAGCTGGGATTTTACCCTGGCGATCAGCTCCAGAGGATTGAAAGGTTTGGTGATATAGTCATCTGCACCGATGTTAAGGCCTAGGATTTTGTCCGTGTCTTCAGATTTTGCGGACAGGATGATGATGGGCAGAGGATTGCTTTCCCGGATCTTGACTGTTGCCCGGATCCCGTCGAGACGGGGCATCATCACATCGATGATCAGCAGATCTACAGTTTCGCTGTTCAGGATATCCAGTGCTTCCTGTCCGTCATAGGCTTTCAGAATGTGATAGCCTTCCTGCGTAAGATAGATTTCGATAGCTTCCACGATGTCTTTGTCGTCATCGCAAACAAGTATGTTAGCCACTTTTTTGTACCTCCCTGATGTTATTAGAATAGCAGCCGGAAATTAAGACGAAAGGGGTAAATTCTTAAGATTCCATGAAATCCATTGTACTATATTAAGTATATAGTGTAAACAGAGAAAGCCTTGTTGGCAGCAGACGTGATGTGCTAAACTAGTACTAGATAACAGAAAATAACGATATTGGAAGAAAGATCAGGAGAAAAGTGAAAGTGGAGAATGAAAATAAAATCAGCAGTATGGCAGGGAGCGCGCACTGTACGGAAGAAATTATGTCAGCTTGTGCTCTTTGTCCAAGAGAATGCCTGGCAGACCGGAGTGCAGGGAAAAAAGGCTTCTGTGGCATGGATGAGAGAATTTATCTGGCAAGGGCTGCACTTCATATGTGGGAGGAACCCTGTATCTCCGGAACAAAAGGCTCCGGGGCAGTGTTCTTTTCCGGGTGCGGGCTGCGCTGCTGTTTCTGCCAGAATCATGATATTGCCATCGGGAGCAGGGGACGGGCTGTAAGTGTGGAACGGCTTGGAGAGATTTTTCTGGAACTGAAGGAAAAAGGAGCTGCAAACATCAATCTGGTAACAGGTGCACACTATGTACCACAGATCATAGAGGCACTGGATATGGCCCGAAGGAATGGTCTGGATATTCCGGTGGTGTATAATTCCAGCGGGTATGAAAAAACAGAAACCCTGAAGCTTCTGGAAGGATATGTGGACATTTATCTTCCGGATCTGAAATATCTGGATCCGGAGCTTGCACAGAAATTTTCTTATGCGCCGGATTATGTGCAGGCTGCAAAGGCTGCAATTGGAGAGATGGTGCGTCAGACCGGGAAATGTGAGTTTGGAGAGGATGGATACATCCGGAAAGGAACTATTGTCCGTCATCTGATCCTGCCGGGACATACAGGAAATTCCATAAAGGCTCTGAGGTATCTTCATGAAACCTATGGGGAAGATATTTATATCAGTATTATGAATCAGTATACGCCGGTGAGAAAATTTGTGGAATTTAAGGAATTAAACCGGAAAGTTACAAAAAGAGAGTATGAAAAAGTTCTGGATGCTGCTGTGGATATGGGGATTCAGAATGGATTTATACAGGAAGGAGAAACTGCTTCAGAAAGCTTTATTCCGGATTTCGATTATGAGGGAGTGGAAAAAAATACTCCATAAATGGAAGGAGGCCGGTACTTTCGTACCGGCGCGTATGAAAAAGAAAAATATTATAGAAAGTTCATCACCTTCTATGGTTTATAATATACAGTAAAAATGTGAAGAAAGTGTGTCTAACATTTGAAATAAATGTGAAAAGAACAATTTATGCCACAAACATAGCAAAATATGACGAATATTTATCAGAATTTCTTCCAGGTTTCACGAAGGAAAAGGATCAGGATCGGAAATAGCTCCAGTCGGCCGGCCAGCATATCGAAAGAAAGGACCAGCTTGGACAGCGGAGAAAAGATCCCGAAGTTTCCGGTAGGACCGATCAGGGAAAGACCGGGACCCACATTGTTTAAAGTGGTGACTACGGCTGTGAAATTTGTTACAAGATCAAATTCATCAAAACTGATGATAAAGATAGATGTAGCCACGATCATCAGATAAACGATCATATAAATATTGGTGGCACGCATAACTTCGTGAGACACCGCTTTTCCGTCCATTTTGATCTTTTTTACTGCATTGGGATGCAGATAAAGATGCAGTTCCTTGCGGACGGATTTTGCAAGAAGCAGAAGACGGGAAATCTTGATTCCGCCGCCTGTACTGCCGGCACAGGCACCACAGAAGGTAAGCAGTACCAGGATCGTTCTGGATACCGCAGGCCACTGGTTAAAATCCGTAGTGGCATAACCGGTGGTGGTGATAATAGAACCAACCTGGAAAAATGCCTGTTGAAGTGCTTCCCACACATTGTCAAACAGATGTCGGACATTGAATGTGATCATCAGGGCAGAAGCGATGATCACAAAGAAGTAGCAGCGGACCTCTTCAGATTTCAATGCTTGAGAAAACTTCCTGGTGAGAAGAAGAAAATAGACATTGAAGTTTACGCCAAACAGGATCATAAAGATGGTGATGACGATCTGAATATATAAGCTGTAGCTTCCCATACTGTCGGATTTGATTCCGAACCCACCGGTTCCGGCAG
This sequence comes from Blautia sp. 2227st1_G12_2227SCRN_220401, assembly GCF_039062885.1. NCBI lineage: Bacteria > Bacillati > Bacillota > Clostridia > Lachnospirales > Lachnospiraceae > Blautia > Blautia sp. 2227st1_G12_2227SCRN_220401. The sequence goes on from NZ_JBCLNI010000006.1 coordinate 98,981, forward strand.
TTCCAAATGCTGCACAGAGACTGTCGTAAAGAGGCATCCCCCCAAGAAGCAAGAGGATGATCAGTGCAACAGTGAGTGCAATGTAGATCTTGTACAGGATCTTGGCAGTTGACTGGACTTTTGGAAGAAGCTTTCCTACGGAAGGACCGGGGCTTTCTGCCTTCATAAGGTTCATATGATAGCCACCTGCAAGCGGAAGCAGTGTCAGGATAAATACCAGAACACCCATACCACCGATCCAGTGGGAAAAACATCTCCAGATATTGATGCTGTAAGGCATCTGTGATGGATCGGAGAGAATACTGGAACCGGTTGTAGTGAAACCGGAAACAATCTCAAAAAAAGCATCAATGGGATTCGGGATAGCCCCGCTGAGCACAAACGGCACAGCACCGACAATACTGAGGACGATCCAGCTTAAAGCAGTAGTCACAAGGCCTTCACGGGCGTAAAACGCTTTCTTGGACGGTTTGCGGCTGACCAGTGGAACACCGATGGCCAGACATGCCAGAATCGTGATCAGGAAGGCAATACCGGATTTTTCGCGGTAGATAAGGGCAGTGATGCCGGGAACCAGCATACAGACAGCCTCCACATTCATGATCCATCCCAGGATATAAATAATAATCGAATAATTCATTTGGCAGTACCTCTATTTTTCAAGTATATCTGTGATGTCGCGAAGCCCCTTGTGAGTGGTTACGATGATCACGGTATCTCCCACCTGGATCATATCCTGACCACGGGGAATGCGGATGCGGCCGTTGCGGTTCAGGCATCCCACCAGAAGATTCTTGCGGAGATTCAGCTCTGCAAGAGGGATATAAGTTACGGCAGATTCCTCACGGATCGCAAATTCCAGTGCTTCTGCATTGCCATCCAGAATATGATAAAGGGTTTCTACATTGCTGCCGATGCTGTTCTGAGTGGCACGGACATACTGCAGGATATAATCAGCAGTGATATTTTTCGGGTAGATGACACTTCCGATATCCAGGGAGTCGATGACATCATCAAATTCCAGACGGTTGACCTTGGCAACCAGCTTGGCATCGGAGATGCTTTTGGCAAAGAGAGCAAGAAATACATTCTCCTCATCCAGATTTGTCAGAGTGACAAAGGATTCGGACTCGGAAAGTCCTTCTTCTAGCAGAAGAGAACGGTTCGTTCCGTCACCATTGATGATAGTCGCATCTGGAAGCAGTTCGCTTAAGTGCTCACAGCGGTTTTTGTTCTGCTCGATGATCTTGACACTGATCTTCATACCCAGAAGTGCATGGGCAAGATAATAGGAAATGGTTCCGCCACCTACGATGATACAGTTTTTGACCTGATTGGTCTTGAGACCGATCTTACGGAAAAATGCCGCTGCATTAAGCGGAGAAGCCAGAATGGAAACCATATCTCCGTCGTGTATAATGTGATCACCACCAGGAATGGATACATTGTCACGGCTCTCGATCGCGCAGACCAGAATATCACTTCGGAAAGCATCTGAGATCTGGGAAACGCTCATTCCGTCCAGCTTGAATTCCGGGAGAACTTTAAACTTGAGAAGTTCTACACGACCACGTGCAAAGGTGTCAATCTTGATCGCAGATGGAAAACGGAGAAGCCGTGAAATTTCCTGGGCAGCGGCAAACTCCGGGTTAATGATCATGGTAACACCAAGACGTTCTTTGATGAATCCGATTTCTTTTTCATAAATGGGGTTACGGACGCGGGCGATAGTCTGGCAGTGGTTGGCCTTCTGCGCGATCAGACAGCAGAGAAGGTTCAGCTCGTCAGAAGCGGTAACTGCGATCAGGATATCTGCAGTATCAACACCTGCCTCCATTAAAGTATTGATGCTGGCACCATTACCGACGATTCCCATAGCGTCGATATTTTCGCAGAGATCATTGATCTTGTCGGCAATAACGTCGACAAGAGTGATATCAATATCCTCTGCCTGAAGCTGCTCTGCAAGATTTCTACCGACTTTTCCGCAGCCTACAATAATTACCTGCATAATTTCCTCCTTCAATAGCCGGTCAGGGCTACAAATCATAAGTAAAAGCGCCCATCCGTGTAAAGATAGGCAAGGATATTATAGCACTGTATATCTGATTTTTAAACAGTAATATTTTCCTGTATATATAGAAAAAAATGGCAGAAAGATAGATATATGTGAAGGAAAGTGAACATTCCTGTTTTCACAAGTTTAAAAAACCGTCATAAAATATAGCGTGATCATGAATGAAAGGATTTCGATTATGGACCGATTTCAGATGAATCGTTCGGGCTGCCGGCCATATCAGTATACCTGTGGGATGAATAGCGGGATGGCAGGCCGGACGGATCGATCATTTTCTGATATGGCAAAACAGGTTCCTGCAATGGCGTATGTGCCATACCAGGAATTTGCGCCTACCTTTGAGTTGAAAAAAGCTCTTCAGGTCGGAACTATCTTTCCTGAGCTTTGCAAGCCGTTCTGCGGCAGGAGAGGAGGAAGTCGATGATGTCCGGAAATTGTACTTCCAAAAAAGAACTGCTGCAGTTTATTGACCAGGTAAGCTTTGCCATTGACGATCTTCTCCTTTTTCTGGATACGCATCCAAAAGAAAAAAGAGCTCTTGAATATTACAGTGAGCTTTCAGCCAGAAGAAATGAGCTCCTGGAAAAATATGCAAAATTTTATGGACCGCTGACCATTGATACCGGAAACGACAGCAATCTTAAGTCATGGCAGTGGATGGAACAGCCGTTTCCATGGGAACAGGAAGGAGGGTGCAGATAAGGTATGTGGAATTATGAAAAAAGACTCCAGTATCCTGTAAATATCAAGACGTCTAACGCAAAGCTGGCACAGTTTATATCCAGCCAGTATGGCGGGCCGGACGGAGAAATAGGAGCTTCCATGCGGTATCTTTCCCAGCGTTTTACCGCACCGAACCGGATGGTCGCGGCAGTGCTCAATGATGTGGGAACAGAAGAACTGGCACATTTGGAAATCGTGTCCACCATTGTCCATCAGCTGACAAAGGATCTTTCTATGGAAGAAATCGAGAACAGCGGACTTGGGCCGTATTATATTGACCACACGGTGGGAATCTGGCCGCAGGCTGCAGGTGGAGTGCCCTTTAATGCCTGCGAATTCCAGAGTAAGGGTGATCCGATCACGGATCTGTTTGAAGATCTGGCAGCAGAGGGTGCGATTGTATAAAGACAACATTGAGGTTTTAAAAGAAAGTTCCCGATAATCTGGCATACTAGCTGCCAGATATGAGAACCCTAGAAATTCCAATGTATTTCAATAGGTACTTCCTTAGTTACAGGGTCTTTTTTGCCAACCAATACATAATCAATCAGCTTTTCAACCGTTTCCCTGTCTAAGTGTTCAAGATTTGTATATTGCTCGATTAACTGTCGTCTGTTGTCGCCAATCAGCATTTTTCTTTCAATAACATCAAGCTGTTTCTGCGTATCAATCATCAGTTTTTCGAGCCTTTCTTTTTGTGTTGAGAAGTCTTTGGATAAATCCAAGTAATCAAGTTCGGAAAGAATACCCTTTACCTTATCTAAATATAATTCTCGGATTCCTTTTGTATATTCCGCAATCTTTTTTTGATAAGCAGCAATCTCCGTTTCCAGAGCTTCTTTTTGACCTCGCAAGTCATTGTTGAATTGCACATTTTGTTCAAGCTCATCTTTGTCAAGATATTCTGCGGATAACTTATTAAGTTCATCAATCACAGCTTTTTCTAATTTGTCTACTGAAATGAAAGAACCTATACAAGCGTCCTTTGCTACATGGCGGTTAGAGCATTGTAAATAATGCTTACCATGATTCTTTGACGAACGCATTGTATAACCACAATTCATACAGCGAGCTTTTCTGGCAAATAAACCGATTGTGCCAACTGTGAAAGGTTTTGCCTTTTGAGCTACCAATGCTTGAACCCTATCCCATAACTCACGGTCAATAATCGGCTCATGTGTACCCTCAACTCTGTACCACTCGTCTTTGGGTCTGGGTTTGTTTTGCTTTGTCTTATAAGAAACGCTGCCATATTTCCCTTGAACCATATTCCCGATATAGATTTCATTCACCAACATATCTGATATGGCAAAATATTTCCATAGGGTACTGTTTTTCGTTTTAGGCTGCTTGTAACGCAAACCATGAAGTCGTTTGTATTCCGTAGGGTTTGGTATTCCTCTGTCATTCAGCATACGGGCAATGGCGGTCTTTCCATATCCCTGTGAAAACAGTGTAAAAACTTCTCTGACAACTTCCGCAGCTTCTTCATCAATAATCAAATGTCCTTTTACGTCAGGGTCTTTTTTGTAACCATACAGAGCAAAAGCACCGATATGGTGTCCGTTCTTTCTTCTGTCAGTGAGAACGCTTTTAATGTTCTCTGACATATCCTCCAAGTACCACTCATTCACCAGACCGTTAATCTGTCTTGATTTCTTATTTCCTTTATTAGCGGTATCTGCATTATCAACAATGCTGATGAAGCGAATACCCCAAATAGGAAAAAGACCGTGGATATATTTTTCCACTAATTCTAGTTCTCTGGTAAATCTGGATTGTGTCTTACAAAGGACAATATCAAATTTACGATTCTTTGCGTCCTCCAACAACCTGTTAAATTCTGGTCGTCGTCTGTCAGAACCAGTGTAATCATCATCACTGTATATGTTGTAGACTTCCCAACCATGCTCTAATGAGTATTGAAGTAACATTGACTTTTGATTCTGAATACTGTTACTGTCGTCTGTTTCTGATTGTTTGTTTCTATCTTCCTCTGATAAGCGGCAATAAATAGCAACTCTTGATTTTGATTCTATCATGCTTCGTTCTCCTTTTTGAGAAGACGAAACAAACTATCTCTACATAATGTTATTATAACATCTTGTAGGATAGTTTGTCTATCATCTGGCAGGAGTTGCCCTTCCTTTATTTTTTTCATATTGATTTATCAACTCTATCCATTTTAGAGTAAATGCTTTTGTAAACGCCGCTTTATCACAATTTTTAAAAACATTCTTGCAAACTACCTTTGCGTCATTTGCCATTGAACCACCTCACTACAATATATTTACAAAGTATGCAAAAATGCTTGTACATTATGAAAGAATTTGTCTATAAAGTAAGAAGTAATCAGATGGCTTTGGAAAGCTCCACTGGAATTTCACCATTCCCATTCTGATGGGTGAACCGCACCATGCGAGTGTATCATTATTCTGATATACGGGTCATGGCAGCAACTTTTCCAACAGTCGCTTACGGATCACTGGCGTGGTCGCTCGCTTCTTTATCCCTCCTTTTCATGGGTCATGGCGTTCCAGTCCGTCGGCTCACCGCATATCAAACGTATCTGATTACTTTATTCAATTTTCAAAGAACACTTGTAAAACGGAGCTGGAATGAGGTGGTATCACACTCCGTATATATTCGCTTATTTCACTCTGACTTCAAAACCTAGAATTGCTTTAATAAGGGCAGCTCTAATTCTGCCTTTCAGTTCCATATCGACCACAATATACATATTTCCGTGTTCATCATAGAACGGGCGTAAACTTGCTTTTGATATGTAAGCGTCATAGTGATTTAAAATTTTCTCTATTGCCACTTCGTCGCCATCAGCAGCTAAACTGATTGTGGAGAATAGAGGACACTTTTTTGTAGACTTCATCATGTTATAATTCCTCCTCGTACATATCTCTAATGAGCTTTAGTGAACACATTCTGTTTCTATAAACAGAGTTTCTGGAAATATCCAAAATCTCTGCGATTTCTGCGTCTGGTAATTCCAGAAAGTAGAACATCAACACAACATTGCGTCGTCTTTCACTTAATTTTTTGATTGCTTCACATAATTTCTCATCATAGACACGAACTTCTGTACCGAACACATCAAAGGAAGTAAATTCAAGCGAGTATTCGTCCGATACACCCAACTGGTTTAATTCCAGCTCTGGTATTTCACAGAAAGATATTTCATGCTTTGCACGTCTGGCAAGTTCTTTGTTGTAGTTCTTTACAGTTCTGCCAATCACCTTACGAGCCAGACAGTCAAATTGAAGTCTTATAGCGTTCTCAAATGAAGAAGGTTTCATAATCTCACCTCCTTTCAAGTTGAAGTTGCTAAAGCGAAAAGGCTTTTTACCTCTTTCCGCACTAACACTCAACACGGAGGGGTGATTTGTAACCCGAATCAGAAAAAAATCAAAAAATTTTTTAAAGTAGCAAAAAAGCACAAGAGCAATACTGACGTGCTGTTCTTGTGCCTTATAAATTGTTCCTGCTATGTGATGTGAAAAACCATATACAAGAGCGATATAATCCGCAAAAGTTAAACGGTTTTTTTTAACAAGCTACCAATGGTCGAATGTTGTTGAATGTATAGGCATTCCATGCGGCTACCTCCTGAAGCCGCTAAAACAAAACCAACCAGTAGTTTGTCCACCGTTGGACAAAAATAAAACGGCGGCTGTATGAACCGTCGTTCTATCTAAAAGGACGTATAAAAGCATTACTGCTGACAACGGTTTTTTTTTTACCGCCAAGCAGCATATATTGTTATTTACCTGTTCATAGGAACTGATAAACCTTGCAATACGTTTTACTGTACCTGTTACAAATTCTTTAGGAACAGTAAAATGTAGTGAGGTGATTAATTATGCGTAAAACAGAAGATAAATACGATTTCAGAGCCTTTGGTCTTGCCATCAAAGCGGCAAGGATGAAACAAGGTCTGACCCGTGAACAGGTGGGAGCAAAAATTGAAATTGACCCACGCTATCTGACGAATATTGAGAATAAAGGGCAGCACCCAAGTTTACAGGTGTTTTATGACCTTGTAACTCTACTTAATGTGTCTGTTGATGAAATTTTCCTGCCGACCAGTGACAAAGTAAAAAGCACTCGCCGCAGACAGTTGGAACAACAGCTTGATACTTTCGACGACAAAGATATGGTTGTCATGGAGAGCGTCGCTGCTGGTATCATCAAATCAAAGGAAGTGGGGGAAGATTAGTTCCTCCATTTTTATTTGCCTGCCAATCATACGGGATATGGTGATAGGTAATAAAAATGAGCCGATAATCTATGAGATATGAAATCCTCTGAATTATCGGCTCTGCATCTAAGTGTCTGGCTCTTTGATTACTGTTATTTTTAATTTGCTGGCATTAATTAGGTTTTCCTGTTTGCATTTTGGACAATACAGTGGAAAATTTATCAACTTAGTATCCGTTCTGATTTTTGTTCTTGTTTTATTCTTGCATATAGGACAGTATATCCATTTTGCTGTTCCCATTTGTTTCCTTTCTGATATACTATTTTAATGTAAATTCACATGCCAAATAATAAGTGTCATAATCCCAATCTTTAGGGGATTCGAAATAAGAAATACTTACTATTATTCTATAGTGCCCTGATGGGAGTTCGCCATAAACCGAGGAAATATCAAATGGTAAACTTAATCTTTCGGTGGGATTTATAACTGCATCATCTTCGTTATCTTTTGATGGGTCATAAAGTTGAGTTAATTGATACCATGTTTCTGATTGCTCCGCTTCAATTTCAAAATAGGCTTTAGAATAATGATACTCTTTGTTGGAGTTATTTTCTAAAAAAAATTTTGCGTTTTCTAAGTCAGAATACTCTTTTTCACTTGATGTAAGCTCAACATCTGATAAAGTATTAATTTTTTCCTCAGTTCCATAGGACGAAACCTCATAATTCTCTTTGAAATCCTGTGATGATATTATTTCTTCATCTGATGTTGAATTGCACCCGGACAAAATGCTTGTGACAGTTATTAAAATAATACAGATAATTTTTTTCATAATCGAAACCTCCTTTATAAGTGCTTAATGCAATTATATGGGGAAAATGTCTATTTTTCATCAACATATGCAATTTTTATACAAGCTGTAACACAGGCTCCCCCCTTATGATTATTTGAAATTTTTATTGTACCTCCATGCCTTTCACATAATATTTTACAAATGTTTAATCCCAGACCTAGATGTTCAGACGTAGTATCTTGCGATGGTTTATAAAATGGTAATGTTACACGTTCTATATCCGTACTTTTGAAACCACAGCCATCGTCAGAGACCGTAATCAATAAAAATTCCTCCTGTTTATTTACATCAATAGCTATCATCGACTTAGCATATCTAATGCTATTAGACAACAGGTTTTCATAAATTTGTATGATAATTTCAAGATTGATAAATAGAGTTTGCTGTTTATTACAATTTGTTTTAATCGTATATTCTATATCAGAACAGAGCATTTCCGTTGTATTTGATAAGGTTTTTAATAAGAAGTCAAAGTTTATGTTTTCTTTTTCGATTTCTATATCTTCTAAACGGTATAAGTTTGTCATAGCACTAACGTATTTTTCAAGCCGTTCCACATTGTTGCGTACTGTTGATAATTCGTCGAGTACCTCCTGTTGAGAAACTAATCCTTTGGGAATAAATGATAACAACATTGTGGTATGTCCTTTTAGTATTGTTAAAGGCGTGCGTAAATCATGTGAAAAAGCAGCATTTAATCTCCTTTGTTCAGTAAATTGCCGTATCATTTTTTGGTTGTTTTGATATAAACAATTTTTCATCTTCTCAAATGCAAGACACAGCCTCCCCATCTCGTCTTTATAAGGGTAAGGCAACGTAAAATCCAGTTCGTTGTTTTCGACTTTTCTGTATGCATTCGTCAGTAACTTTATGGGTCTTACTAATTTTCGGTTTACAAAGATAGTCACACAAAGAATCATGCTAATTGAAAGAACAATAGGAATGGTGACAATATTAACCACACCTAGAGCAGAATCCACAATTCTATCATGTTTAGTAAACTTTGGTGAAACTTCAATGTAAGAAACATGATTAGGATAAATATATTCTTGTACTGGACGTTCCTTTTGATAGTCTACAACAAAATTACATACTTCCTTTTCACTTGCATTATATATTGTGTATTCTGTTTGGTCTTTGTTATATTTCGCTGTAAATGAACCATTTTCAGGTATATCATACCTTGTTGTCATGTCCTCATATTTATAGTTAAGGTTTATTCTGTAATCATCTACAAGAGTAATAGATATAACACCTATTACAATACCAATCACTAAGGAAATAAGAGCATAAAAAACAAACGAATTTTTAATACTCATGTTGTCAATATAATGCCTTGAATTTTTTCGCCTTACTTTTTCCATTTATATCCGCACCCCCAGACAGTTTCTATATAAGGATTGTCGCCTATAGAAAGGAATTTTGTTCTTATCCGGCGTATATGTTCTGTAATAACAGAATTGTCGCCAGAACCATCTAAGCCCCATACTTTTTCATAAATTGTCTCACGATCAAAAATAATCCCCTTGTTTTGTGAAAGAAATTCAATAATATCAAACTCTTTCTTCGTAAAATTTATTTCAGCATTTCTATAAAAAACAACTCGTGATGAATAATCAATTACTATATTATTATCGAACTGAACTATTGCGGACGAACCATGTCTTTTTTCTCTCCGCAAATGTGCAGCAACTCTGGCTTCTAATTCATCAACGGAGAAAGGCTTTACAACATAGTCGTCACCACCGACAGCAAATCCTTTGATTTTATCACAGTCCTCAATCCGAGCTGTTAAAAAAATAATAGGACAGGACACAAAATTCCTGATTTTTTCACAAATTGTAAAACCATTCATATCTGGCATATTTATATCTAATAAAATAATATCTGGATGTTTTGTGATTGCATTCAGTGCTTCTTTTCCGTTAATTGCTGTGTATACTACATAACCAATTTTGCAAAAATATTGATTTAGCATTGATACAATATCTCTTTCGTCGTCTACAATCAAAATGCTCTGTGCCATATCTCGTTCCTCCTTAGAAATATATCTTATCATTGAAAAAGCAATTTTTTATCAACTATGTCCACATACTACTGTTAAAAATTGATAGATTTTAGCTATTTTAATTATTATAATCTCTTAAACGAAATGTAACAACTATATTAATCAGCTTGCAAATCATACCGAAGACTTAATTATTATTGAAAGTGTTGATGATGGAATTATTAAGTCAAAGGAAGTGGAGAAAAAATAAAATCTCCACTTTTTTGTTTCAAAAAATGAGCCGACAATCTATAAGTTACAATAACTTACAAATTATCGGCTCTGCGTCTTAGCGTCTGGCTCTCTGATAATTATATTTCCACGTTTCATATTGATTATAGTTTCTTGTTTGCACTTCGGACAGAATAACGGAAAATTTATCAGTTCTGTATCGTTCCGTATTTTGGTTCGTGTCTTATTGTTACAAATAGGGCAAAACACCCATGATTGATTACTCATAAAAGCTCCTCTCATATTCGCTTAATCTTACAAATTTATTCTACAAATTTTATTTTTTCATAAAAAATAACTAGTCAATACCATTACTAAAGTTATCTCCAAGACATCAGCAATTTTAATATATATACGGAAAAAGTTTATATGTTTTTTCTTTATATAAGTTATATTCTTTGAAATATTTTTGTAAAACTGCTTCTTCAACATTTATTCTTATTTGATAGCAAACAAAGCTACAAATAGCAACTATCAATATAGCAGGGATATTCTTTAACGCAATACTCACGCCCAATAATGACAGAATACTTCCAGTGTAGGCAGGGTGGCGGACAAATTTATACATACCATTTGTTATTAGCTGTTGTTCTTTACTAATCTGAACATTTAATGTAAATGCCTTTTTTAAAGTTAAAACAGCTTTTATACGAATACAAATCCCGACTGCTGTAATTAACATACCAATTTTTGCAAAGTAAGCAGGCAACGTCAATTCTCTTATGCAAAATGGAGCTTTTTGACTGATACATAGAAAACTAATTATCAAACAAAATACAAAATTTAAATATAACAACCATTTCGTTCCTAAATCTCTAGTGTCAATTTTTTCAGTTCTATTTTGCTTTGAACGTGTATAAAAGAAAATAAATATTTCGGAAATAAGTAAACACATTAGCAACACATTAAATATATAATATTCAATAGCACTATTAAATTTTGTCATATCGCCCATTACTATTACCTCTTATTCCTTAATTTTAAAAAATTGTTTATTTCATCAGCTTGTCTTTTGGAAATATGATAAAAATAGCAATGAATAGCTATCATAATTAAAATATAGACACATGAATACCATGTAATGTTAATTGCACTAAACGCAAACCATTTACCTATAAATGCCACACCAATGGTTATTGGATATAATATAATCATTTCAGCAATAAAGTGATATATATATTTGCTAAAATCTATAAATGATAGAAGCCAATCGACAATCACTGACACCATAAGATAAACAAACACCTGCAAAATAAAGAAACAAAATCTGTCTTTAGAATATCCTGCTATAATATTGCTTATCGTTGCATACAAAATAATAAATGTAAATGCCATAGAAAATGCAGGAAGATATGTCCTTAAAAATTTATTCATAATAGCCACTCCTTATCTTATCTCTTAGAATAGGAATATATTTTCTTGAAACAATTAGATTTTCTTCATTGTTAAGTTCTGCCAATAATCTGTGGTTAGGGTAAGGTTTAACACAGACCAGACAAGAAATATTCAATAAGACTGTTTTGCTTATCCTTACAACATTTGACCTTATTAAATCTTGTTCAATAGCAGAAAGTGTCTTTTTACATTCAAATATTTTTTGTTGAGTGTACATAAATGTTTTTTTATCAACAGTTTCAAAATACAAGACTTCATTTAATGGTATCTGATACAGCTTTTTTTCAAAAATTCCTTGTATAAGATATTCTTGTTGACGGATATATTGAACAATCCGATTTAAAGGTTGGGTCATACTTGAATATCGTATATCTATTTCCGGTTCAGCCAAATCTTTTTTTTCCAATAGTTGCAGTTTCAATATGCTTTCCTCCATGTACTTTAATAGAAGTTTAATATTTCTCCAAAACAATCGCAAGCACTTTAAGTTCAAATACCCTTAACAGCATTTAAAATACCCAAATTTTACTTTAGCCAATTAAAGTTTTGTTTTCTTTGCAATTTTATAGATATATTCTTCTGACGTGGGACGCTTACTTCCAAACAACTTTTTGAAATTTTCCTGTACTTGTGGGTCTGTACTGGTCATTGCTTCATCAATAGTAGCTTCTATATCAGTCTGAACATCAGCAAACGATACTCCACCAGCCTTAGCACCAAGTTTCAACATTTTTTTAATATTTCTCTTTTTTAGCCCTATCATATCTTTTAACTCCTATTCGCATCTTATTTTGCAAATTTTGTAAATACTAATCCGGAATGGAAATAAGGCTTGCGGAGCATACTATACAGTTTATGACGCAAGCCTTGATTATTTATTCTACAATCTTCCAGTTATCGTCCTTATGAAGCATAAGCTCATACTGTGAGATTTGTGTCATTTTCGACTTGTTATCCAGATACTTCACAGACACACTGACCTTGAGGTTATCGCCGTCTTTGGTAAAGACAGGGTTTACCAGTTCCGAAAATACATAGTCGCCGGAAACAGGAGCAAGCACACCGTCTTTGACGTAATAGGCAAGTTCTTTTTCCGTAGCTGTCGGATACAGCTTAAAGAATGTTTCCAAGAAAGCGGTAGCGTCCTTGACTGTGTCGGAACTGACACTGACATCTGCTTCCTGTACTTTCGGTTCATACTTTGATTTCTGTACCGCCGGAGCAAGGGTTGGATTCTGGGTAATGACCATTGCACCGTCCTTATCCACATGAACGGTCACGGTGTAGTTTTCTGTGACTGCCTGTGTCTGTTCTCCCTCTTTTACCTGCTGATCTACTTCGTAGGCAACGGTAAAATCGTTCATTCCAGACTGTTCCACATTCCAGACCAGCACATTTGTAACCGTAACACTGGTTGGTATGTCCGTTCTGATGGTATCAGCGTTCAAGTCCTGTAATTCTTTGGTAAGGTATTTACTGATTTCTGTTGTCCTTGCTTCAATGGCTTCCTTGCTGGTATCCCATGAGTAGTAGGCTTTCGCAAAGTTCTTGACGAAATTCTCAATACCGTTGGTATCGTTCAATCTTAGCTGAATGATTTCTTTTTCATGTACCGTGTGGGTGTCAATGGCGGTAAAGTTCTTATACACACCAAAGCTGGTGCTTGCCAGAAGCACCGCCCACAACAGCAGGACAGATTTCTTATGTGTCCCGACTTTCATGGTACGCACTTTCTTATTCTTAGGTGCTTTCTCTGTTTTTTCTTTTTTCTTAAACATATTTCAAGTCCTTTCTATTGTTTGATTCTTCCGGCACAAATGATGTGCTGTTGCCAGTAGGCAGAGGTCAAATCGGTATAGCCGATTGGATTTCCGGCATGATACATCTGATTGTTTCCCACATAGATTCCTACATGGGTAACATAGTCACTGGTATTATAAGTGGAATGGAAAAAGACCAAATCGCCAGCCTGTGCCTGTGACAATGGGATATGCTGGGTTGCGTCATACTGTGCCTGTGCAGTTCGTGGCAGGCTGATTCCGGCTTTTCCGTAGCACCACTGGGTAAGACCAGAACAGTCAAAAGAGGTGTTCGGATTACTGCCACCATAGACATATTTCCAGCCTTGATATTTCAATGCTTCATTCATAACCGCCTGTACCGTTTCGTTGCTGAACTGCTTCACGGTCAGATATTGGTTGACCAGCTCCACATAAAACATATTTCCGTAGTTATAACGCCAGCCACCATTTTTACTGACAGCTATCGGATTGGTATAGGTCACTTTTGTACCGCCAGATTTGTTTCTTGCGAAATTCTCTGCAAGATTGAAACTGTGCTTTTTCCCATTCTTCGCCACATAGTCAGCATAGCCACCGCCATAGTTATAAGACTGAATGACCACGTTAATGTCTGTCATACCTTTCCCTTTACAGGAAGAAAGCAGGGACGCAAAATATTTACACCCCTGCTTGATAGATTCCTCTGTACTTAATGAGTTCGGCGGTAACCCCAGACTTTCACTGGACTGCATGACATCGGTAGCCGTACCGCCACTTTCCACCTGTATGATGGCAAGCAGGACGTTTACATACTCCGAAATACCGTTTTCTCTGGCGTATTTTTCTACCATCGGCTGATGTTTGAGGACATCGGCTGACAGGTTCATGCCAGAATAAACAGGCGAATAGCTGTTTGAATTGTCGTCATCTTCGCCGGAAATCAATATCCCGAAAAAGAGAACGATGGAGAAAAGGACAGGAAATATCGTACCTATGATAAGGATACGCTTTAATCTCATTTTTTCCGTCCTTTCTCTGAATGTTTCGTAACAGTTTTACGGGCAGATTTCCCATTGACCTGTGTTTTCTGTACCGTAGATTTCTTATGATTACTGATAGTTTCCGCTACGTTTGGCTGGTTCGTTTTGGCAACCGATTTGACCTGCTGTTCCTGTCTGATGTTGGTTCGGACAGTTTCTTTTCCAGCCTTGATTTCTGCATTTTTTATCACAGGGGAAGTAGCAGGACGCTTCATATCCGGCTTTATGACCGTATCGGTCTGTGCTGTTTTTGGAACAGGTGTGGCAACAGGGCGTTTATGGCTTCTGGTAGCTCCGGCTGTCGCTGATCCATTCGCATGAACTGTCTGCCTTGCTTCCTGTGCTTTCTGTAATTCCTGCTTTTTCTGTGAGATATTTTCCCTGTGCAGGTTACGTTTCTGTGTACGCTGTTCCTGTCGGTTTTCCCGTTCTTCCACAACGCCACGCTTAAAGTCAGATACGTTATCCTTTGCTTTTTGTTTGGCAGAGTGGACAGCATAACCAGCCTGTGTCGGCAAGTCTTTCACATTTTCTTTCAGAGAAGAAGCACTGTCACGGACTTTATTTTTCGTATCCATCACAGCACCGACAGCAGAACCGACACGGCTTCCCATGCTGGCAGAAGTATTTTCCCGTTTCTTTGGCGGTTGGTTCGTTGCTGGCTTTCCGGCTCTGGCAACACTTGCACCAGCCACCGCACCTGCAACACTTCCAGCACCGACAGCCCTTGCAATTCGGCGTTCCATACGTCTTGCCCTGTGTCGCATGAACACCATCGGTCTACGGAAAATCCGGCGACCTATCTGCTGACTGTCATTAGCATTCAGGCTGAACATACTCATTAGTTCTCCGAGCTTCATGTAGATTCCGGCAAAACAGATTATCTGCAAAAATGCCACCATGAAGAACGGATAGTCTGTGGAAATGTTGTAAAACATACTGGAAATTGAAAATGCCACGGTCACAATCAGTGTGATTCCGGCTCTTGTCATAATGGCATTGAACACACGGACAACTGCCTGTTTCGCCATGTTCTCATAGGTCGGTATCATGGACAGTAAAAAACTGACAGGTAAAAATATGGCATATATGATAAAGAGTATCTGGGAAAACAACATCATGCCAGTAAGCAGGAAGATAAAGATTGTGATACCGAGATTGAAAATGAGCAGGAAGAACACCATGCCAAGACGGTTTACGACCTGTGGAATGGTAAGATTGTCATTGTCGTTATCCTCAATCTCTGTTTTGACAACCTTTTCCCTTGTTTCCCCATCTTCGTCTGACGGACTGGCAGATACCAGAGCTTCCACACGGTCAGTCCCGATTTCTTCGGTATCGCTGTTCCCGAACTGCAACAACAGCCACGGTTTTTCTACCTGTATCGCAAAAAGGCTGTCACGGATAAGGTCTACGCTGTCCTTGCCTTTGCTTTGTGAATCGGGGAGCATGATTTTTGTCCCCAAGTCCAGAGAAGCGGTGCTGATGTCCGAACTGAAATCATTGATTTTCTGGATATAATTGGGAGCATAAGCAATAAAGGACGCAGACACAATGAACACCACCACAAAGTTGATAACAGCGTGAAGTGCCTTGCTGGTTTCCCTTTTGAGAAGCCCTGTATAGGCGGTATAAACACCTACAATCAGAATGATAATGAGCAGGAATCCCACATAGAATCCACTGCTGGAAAATCCGTTTTCGGTCACTCCGGCAAGTGTCTGGATACTTTTCCCGATACTGTCTGCCATGTCATTGATGAAGTCCAGCTTATACGCCTGTTGCACCACATATCCTGTGGCATTGCTAAGATACAGGCTGATTGTCCAGACAAAATTTGTGATACAGTAAAGCCCGTACTGCACTGATTTTCCAATGCCGTCCAGCCAGTTCCACGGTAGCCAAGACCAGCTATTGTCCACATAGAAATCAAGCTGATAGTTGGAAAGCGGATACTTTGAATACAGGTTGTCTGCATTGACCGTATCATCGACCAGTCCAGACGCATGAGCTACCGTCCCAAGCAGGGACAGCAGTACCAGCGTAACGGTCACGGCAAGCAGTACCAGTTTCAGTACATGGAATACCTTTTCTCTTGTGATAGATTTTATCATTCCAAATCCACCTCACTTTTTATCGGCGGTCTGGTATCAAAGGCATGGAGCAGTTCTACAAAGACAGGGTGTATCTGTACCACACCGACACGCCCGTATAAATCCTGCATTAAGCATTGTCCGTTCTCCAAATCCCTCAACCGTTTCTGGTTGTTTTCGTCCTCACTGTCCAGCCCGAAAAACTCTAAGGTCTGCTTGATTTCATTGGTATCTGTGGAGCGGAACGCAAACTTTAAACCGATGTTATTTTTCAGACTTTCTTTCGATACGTCCCCAGAGGATTGTGTCACGAAATAGACTCCGGCGTTCATGGCTCTACCAGCACGCACCAGTTTATTTGAGAGTGTTTCTCCTTGTGCCACATTTAAGAACGCCCATGCTTCGTCCAAATCCACGATTTTAAAAATGCTTCGGTCACTGTGAATAAAGTCAAGGGCAAAGGTACTGATAACAATTAAGATGGATACCGACAACAGTTCAATGGTCGTGTATTCCTCAAAGGTAGTATCCTTATCCGGCAGAACCAAATCTGCAACCTGTATGATGTTGAGCTGGTTATCCAGACTGATTGCATTTTCCACCGAACCGTCCGAGAACAGGAGCTGTGCAAAATCATAGTCAGTAAAACTTTCGATATGGTCTGCAATGTTACGGGATACGGCGGTATCCTCTTTTCGCAGTTCCTCAATGACCTGCAACAGCCCGTGGTTCTGATTCTGGGATACCGTGCGGACAGCTTTTCTAAGGACAGGGAACTTTTCACCGTCCCTTGAAGAAATTCCTGTAAGGAATGTCAGAATGTCGATGGCAAGACTTTCAGCGTCCTTGACATCTTTCATAATCACATACGGGTCTAACAGCCCTTGATTGCTGGAATCACTGGTAATGTTTACAATGTTGATTTCCTCTGCAATCTCCGGCAGTGTTGCTTTCCAGTTTCCACGCTCACTTTTCGGGTCTAGGATAACTGCCTGTCCACCGAACAGGACGGAATAATATACCAGCAGGTTATTACAGAATGACTTTCCACCGCCAAGCGAACCCACAAAAGCAGAAGCCAACGCATTTGTGACCGTACCTTTTACCCCTTGACTGGCAAGGGACGGTTGCAGGTAGACATTTCTTCCTGTATCCACGGAATATCCGATATAGATTCCTGTATTTTCGCCCAACATCTGGGTAGCACCGAAGCCAAGTCCGGCTAAAAAATCGGATTTCACATACTGGATATAATCATTGATATAACGCTTGCTGGCTGGAAGAAACTCTCCATGCAGTCCCATCATATCTCCGGCAGGACGTACCAGCTTCACGTTCAAATCATCGTAGAAGTCCTTGACCTCATCACAACGGCGTTTCAGTTCATCAAGATCGGGTGCAGACACCCGTATGACGTAACTTAACTTGTACATACTTTCCTTGCTCTGGTCTAAATCTGTTTCCAGTTCATCGACACTGTCTAAGGCTTCCACCACATTTGAACTTGTTTCATTTCCGGCTTGATAGGCGTGATTATCCAAGTCCTTTAATTCCTTTTTCTTGTTACGGACAGTGGTTAAGGCTTTCTTATTCCCGACAATCTCAACATTCATAGACGTATCCACAGGGAATGTGAACTGCTGTTGCTGGAAATAAAAGATTTCCGATGATGGGAAGTCCAGCTCCCCGACAATGGCATTGACCGTAAAGTAGGATACATAGCTTTCGCTGTCCTCATGTTCCAGACGCAAATATCGCTGGCTTTCTTCCACCACACAACGGGTAGGACGGATAAGGTCATAATACTTAATCAGTGTTTCCCTTTTTAATTTTCTTTTTGGCAGAGGATACACATAATCTTCATAGGCTATCCCGTCCCTGCCGTAGAGGTGTTCCATCAGATACGCAAAGTCTTTGGCTTCCAGTCGGCGGATTTTGAACCTACGGGAGATTTTGTTTTCCAGCAGTTTTTCCATCTTCACATAACGGTTGATTTCATCATTGTTCATGGAAACAAAGTCATTCATCAGCGTGTGTCTTACCTCATTCAAAAACTCACGGAATGTCAGAAATACCGATTTTTTGATGTTCTTCAGATTGACTTCGTCCTCTGTGACCATGAGCTTGAATCCCAGAAAGAAACGGTAATCCACTTGATTGTCGCCTATCATGGATACAAGGGCTTCGGTCTGGTCGTCTATCTTTTGGATTGCTACCTCACGGAGCTTTCCAGTGACCAGCTTCTTTGACTGTTCCTGTATGCTTCGGATTGAACTTTCAGTTGCAATCTGCAACGCATGAATCTTTCCCTCACGGGACTGTGCGATAAGCTGACGGAAGCTGTCATGCACAAGGTATTTCTGTTCTGGGGATAAGAATGAATAATTGTACGGTATCAGCTCATAGTAGGCGAACACCTCATTGTCCTTATTCCAGACAAGGTTATTGTCGATATATTTAATCGGGAACATAGGTCACACTCCTTACTGCCGTGATAGTTTCCTCAAATTTCTGCTTATGCAGGTTCACGGCTTTTCCGGCATAAGTCACTTTGGGACGCAGGGCATACAGCACCATCGTCTTGATGTAACTGTATGGCTTTTTCCCGTCAAAGGTTTTCTGTGACATAAACCATGTAAGGGCAACGGGAATCCCGAAATATTTCAAAAACGCACCCTCAATCATGGAAAGTGGCGGTACATCTGCAAACAGAATGATGATAAATTCCGTCAGCACGAACCATGTAATCTGGGTAAAGGTCACAGGGAATGGCAGGTTTACATCATTGATGGCATACAGTACCTTTTCCACGTTCCAGATACTTGTATAACTTCGGATTTTCTTCACTTGTAAATGCTCCTTTCTTCATTTTCCTAACAACAGGGACAGCCGGATTTTCCAGACTGCCCCCAAGAGAAAAGCTGACAGTAGCACCAGTGGCGGTGCTGATCTGCCAGCCCTTAACGCAGTACCTCACAGATACCAGCGTTTGTTGCAATAAATGTCCCCTCTATATCGAGGTCACGCCCGTAGGCTTCATAGTCGATATAGTTCTGTAAAGAGGATGGGATTTCTCCGAGTATCTGTTCTTCATCAATCAGATAGTAGGCTAAATCGGTCATCGTTTCACAGCCGGAATACAGAATGATGTCGTCCTTATGTTCCACCAGTTCTTCCAGACTTCCATAGCAGGATATAAAACTGTCCAAGTCGTCCAGCAGGTAATCCGGTAATTCTTCCAACTGCTCATAGATACGGTTCAGTTCTTCGATGGAAATGTATTCGCTAATCTCCATCGGGAAGTTGTCCGTATCATGGATTGCGTATTCTTCGTACTCTGCATTTAAGCCGATACGTTCTGCAATCACTTCTTCGTCCAACGGAAAAGAGAACCAGTCCCCGACCAGTTCTCCCTCATTGTACTTGCCAAGATTGGCTATATAGACTTGCATATCATCAATCATAAACGGTCACTTCCTTTCACTCATTGTATTCATAAAATCTGCCATGCACACACAGGAAATGTTCTGATGTTTCTTCCATATCTGAACAGTTCCGATGGTATGTAATATTGCAAAGTCCGGCTTCCAGCTCTTGCAGGTTTGAAAACCATTCTCTTTGAATTTCAGGTATATCTTCGGGTGGGATTTCACTCTCTGAAATTGCAAGGCAGACATTATTTAGCAAGTCGAGGTCTGTATCTTGCAGGATTTCAAAAGGAAAATCATAATCACTGATAAGATAACGGTCACTGTCCGGCGGTAAGCCAATGGATTGTTTTAATGCTTCTATGTTGCAGGGAAGTGTAAACCATGCACAGCCTGTATCTTTTTCTTGTTCATCAAGATTGATAACAAATACTTTCATTTCTGCCATAAGCAATACCACCTGTCAAAGTTTGAACATTCCATTATTGCAGACAGCATAACGTCCTTTTTCGTCCAGTTCATGGGCGTAGGCTTCCAGATTAAAGTATTTCTTTCCTTTTTCGGATAGAGCAGAAAATTCAATGTTATGCTCCAAGCGGTAACGGGCAACGTCCATGATGTTGTGGCACTCTGGATAAAACAGAAATTCTTCCGACTTCTGCAATAAATCCTCAACACCGCCACAGTAGGGAATCAACTCTTTATAAGCCTGTTGAACTTCTGGCGATAAATCCGTGTAAGCAAAGTACAGCTTGTTTAACCGTCTGACAGAAGTTGTCCTTACAATGTCGCCAGCAAAAGGGAGCTTCATATCTGTGATTTGATAATCGCCACTGTCAGCTTCCACGCCGAGCAGGTCACGGAACAGTTCATAATCAATGGGTAAATCAAACCAGCGAGAGGTTTTATTCTCTGCTGATTTAGTCGTTTCAATCAATACGCTACATTCTTCCATAGGCTTTACGCTCCAATAATCTTATTGAATAACTGTAACAATACGTCTTTTACGCCGGACGCATTGAATACAAGACCAACGGCTACTAAGGCAACTACCAAGAATCCGATAAGTTTGGAAAACTCACGCTTGAATCCCAAGTAGATACCGATAACAACAATCGCCATCAGCACAAGGCTCTGTGCATTGCTTAAAAACCAGTTATAAAGGTTCTGTCCAAAATTCATGCTTTCTTTTCTCCTTTCAGTTCCATCATTTTTCGGTCAGACTGTCTGCCAGCCTGTAAAATACACATGGCAACCACGCCAACTGTTCCCCCTAAAGAGAAGAACAGGAAGTCAAATAATAATCGTTGCATTTTTCAATTCTCCTTTTCTAAAATCACATCTTCGGTAGATGTGGTCTGCTGTTCAATTATCTTGTAATGCTTTTCCGTCAGTTTCGTGGATTTACGGATTTCTTTCAGATAATCAATCCCTGTTTTCGCTGTGATTGTTTCCAGCATTTTGAGTGTCGGGTCAACCTGCCGTTGAATCCAGCGTAGGGTTCTGTCCAGTGTGTAGGGTTCGGGTTTGGTCGTGAGCTTTAACGGCTCTCTGTTTTCCCCGATGAACCACGCCCAGCGGACAGATAATTTCCAGTCGCTCCGTTTCTTGTCTGCTTCCTTATCCACAAAGCGTACATAACGGTTGATAATAGAAAATGCCGTCCGTTCAGCGTCATAGTAGGTCAGCAGGTCACGGACAGCATAATAAGCACGTTCATTTTTCAACCGTATTTCAAATCTGTTTTTTATCGGTGCTTCCTCAATGGGAATCCCCAGTTTGATGTACTGTTCATAGCTTTTTTCATAGACACAGAAGTACACCTCACTTTTTAGCGAGCCGATATAAAGCGTATAACCCATACCAGCCTTGTCCTGTTCCTCATGCTTGACCAGTTCGCCGGAAGCATAGGACTTAAAGGAACGGAACACCGATACACATTCCTCATTCCGGCATTTTTCGGTCAGTTCTGGAATATCCAACATTCCTGTATGGTCATTGATGGCAAGGTCAAGGCGTTTCATCACACCGCCGTCCACCAGAGCGTCCATAAGGAAGTCGTACCAGCTCCGTTCCTGTGCCAGCAGATAACTTTCAAACTGGCGACAGCCTTTTCCTTTCAGTTCCAGCAGAACACCTTTTTCTTCATCGGGAGAAGTGTATACGAAAATATCTCCGATGTAGTAGTGTTCCGTGTAGCTGTAATGCCCGAAGTCCTCATATATCATGTACTGGATATTGAGCTGTAAGATGTCCTTAATGATGTGTCCAATATCCAGTGTCGGAAACCGTATCCTCACATAATCAAACAGCATGGTAAGCGGTGCTTCTGGGTTGAATTTTTCCAGAGCTTCCAAAAGTTTCACTTTCATTTCTTCTGTGACCGCCACCTTGCCGGATTCAATACGGCTTAAATGTTCACGGCTGATTCCAGCCATGACCGCAAGTTTCGTCTGGGATACACCGTACTGCAAACGCCTGTCTGCAAAATCCTGTATCCACTCTGTATCATTCAGTGTGATACCCCCTTTACGAAAAAACTGTGACATTTTTAATCCGATGTCACAGCAGTAAAAAAAGCTACCAAACGCTTGATTTTAGCCAAGAATCGGTAACTTTTGTGTATGTTTCCTTGTGATTTGTGCCCCTCTGTTAGATACCGAGGGGCTTGATATATGCTGGCGTGGCTACCGCCACACCAGCAAGGCTAGTCCGTACCTGTGGCTTTCGCTTCGCACGCCACTTGTCCGTCCTGCCTTATGTGTGTAAGTTCCCCAATCGTACCCAAGAAATCATATCCTTTGGGTACAAGGGGAGTATAAAATTCCGATATGACGCTTGTTCCTACATCACAGTATCCACGCCCTTTGATTCGCTTCTGGAAAAACTGTTTTTTCACATCACTTCCAAAGAGCATACCGTAGCCGAGTTCACTCATGCGACCAAGCCCCACACGGAAGTTAAAGTTATCTCTGATACCGTCCCCGAAATACTTTGCGTCTGGACGCTGGCAAGCCACAATCAGAAAGTATCCAGCCTGTCTGCCAAGCATGACGATTTTCTTTAGCTGGCTTAACAGGGCGGTGCTTTCTTTTGTCGTGAGCATTTCTAGGAAAGCCACGTATTCATCAAAGATAAGGAACTGTGGAGCAAGCCCCAGATAGGCATAGTTTTCCCCTGTACGGTAGTTCGGGTGCAGTTTCATTTCTTCCGAGCGTGTGACCATGCCCTCATAAAAGGCATTGACGCAGTCAATCATATCGTCTTTCGTGTGGTAGACATTTTCCATGACCATTCCCAAGTCTGCAAGGTCAGCGTTCTTCGGGTCAAGAATGTATAAATCCGCATTGGTTCTAAGCAAGGCTTCAATGATGGTCAGCAGAAAATAGGTTTTTCCACCACCTGTACCACCGCAGATAAGGGCATGGGGAAGTGAATCGTATTCCCACACCAGATTTTTCATTAACCGCAGACCGCCGTTTTCGGCAATCACTTCATCAATCGAAATACGGTTCGCTATCATATCATAGAGCAGGGTGTATTCGATGTATCCGTCATGCAGTGTCTTGTCGGTCAGCTCACAGTACAGCCCCGATTCCAGTTTATCCTCTAAGGACAGGAGCTGTTCTTGATATTTTCCCATTGTGATTTCACAGCAGATATGAAGCAGTCCCTTTTCCATCTGGTAATAAATCTTTGGAAACCACACGATTTTTTCTCTTGATCTGCTTTGCAGGTCAGTGAAAAAAACGCTGTCTTTGGTGTTTTCTGCTTCATACCATTTATTTTCCAGCACCATACGAGCCAACTTTTGTCTGTGTAACAACCGCTTGATACGGTCATATCCGTAACGATAGTAGAGAAAAGCGACCAATGCACAAACACCAGTCGCTATCAGAACCGTAATAGAATTGTAGACAGTCCAAGTAATTCCGGCATGGAGCAGGTTAAAATCTTTCCAGTCTATAACAAGGAGCTGTCGCAGATTCAGTAGCAGGAACACCGCAACGAACAGGAGCAACAGCCAACCGATACAGAAGTGATAGACCAGCGATTTGTCACTGGCACGAATCCTGTTACCTTTCTTTTTCCACGTCATACGCTAACACCTCTTATTTCTTCGGCGGTTGCTGTGGAGCATTGTTCTGTGGATTTCCGGCATGAGTGCCTTTGTTCTTCAAAACAATATCGTCTGCCTTTACATACCAGTCCACATCTGCACCACGGTAATTCGCATTGGCTACCGTATCTGCAACAGGATTGATAAGTTCCACTTCGGCGTTGTAGTCATAGTCCTTTAACGGAACAGTCGCTGGAACGGATACCTGTATCATGCGTCCCTGTGTGTTGCATTTTAAATCATAGGTGCGTTCCTTGATTTCTTCACTGACTGTTCCATCTTCATTCTGTACATGAACCTCACGGCGTAATGCGGAGAACTTCAACACTCCAAAAGTCTTTTCTTTATCAATGACGATTCCATTTGCTAATCTCATAATCTGAATACCCCCTTATTTACTTTCTGCTGGTAACATATCGTCTGCAAGCAGGATATAATTGACAAATCCACGTTCCCCGATTTTATAACCATCGGTAGTGATTCGTGGGTTGATAAGTTTTACTTTCTGCTCCGGCGAGAAATGTTTTTCGCCAGCTTTGGCAGGAAGCACAACGACAACATCATCTGCTCTCTGTACATCGGAATACAGGTTGTAGCTCCTGTTAATGACAGCCATACGCCCATTGATTCTCTGCTGTTCCGTAGTATTTTCTCCGGCAAACTCCAAGTTTCCGAATGTCTTTTCCATGTTTGGTACGACAAATCTTAATTCCATAAATAATTGACCTCTTTTCTTTCTGTTTTAGTTTCTTTCCTGCTGTACTTTGTGGGGAGCTACACTCCCCACGCCCCTAGTGGATTTCACGCTCCCGTAAATCAGAGCTTCACGAAAGCGTGAAGTTACAAAAAGGGTGGCGACCTTGAACGCTCTACCAACCGCTACATTACCGCCTTATGATTTCTTTCTACGGCGTTTGAAGTAAAGCATACCGCCAAGCCCTACGCAGGAAAGACCGAGCATGGCAAGATAAGCATAGATATTGGTATTGTCGCCTGTTTTTGGACTGTCACTTGTCTTAGTAACCGTAGATGGTGTATCCGGCGTGTCGGTATCCTTTGGTGTATCTGGGACTTCCGGCACTTCCTTGATTGTCACAGTCTGTCCATCGTCTGTGATGTCCTTATGTTCCGTCACTTTCTTTGGTTCGTCTGGATTGGTCATATCGTATAATTCTTCAAATGTGACAAGGCTCTTGCCACCAAGAGAAGAACTATCAAAGGTAAAGGCAATCTCAACCGTCATTTTTTCGCTGTCGGCTGTGAACTCATAATCATTGGATACTTTCTTTCCATCAATCAGAAGTTCGGCATTTTCCTCTTTTAACATCTGCCAGCCGGAAAGTTTGTATTTTGTTCCAACTTCCAGCCCATCTAATGTAACTTTATCCACAATCGTTACATCTTTTCCGGCTTCGATTTCTTTCTTGCCGTTCTTGTCCGTAGCGGTCGTATGGATTTTGATGATACGTTCTGTGATAAGAACAGTCTGTCCATCATCGTTGATGTCTTTATGTTCGGCAACCTTGACAGGCTCTTTCGGATTGCTTATATCGTACAATTCCTCAAAAGTAACAAGGTTCTGACCACCAAGAGCTGAACCGTCAAAACTGTAAGTAATCTCAACCGTCATTTTTTCACTGTCAGCAGTGAAAGTATAATTACTGTCTACACGTTTCCCGTCAATCAGAAGTTCGGCGTTTTCTTCCTTTAACATCTGCCAGCCGGAAAGTTTATATTTTGTTCCAGCTTCCAAGCCATCAAGTGTGACTTTGTCCACGATCTTGATGTCCTTTCCGGCAACAATCATTTTTTCGCCTGTTTTCTTGTCGGTCGCTGTGGTATGGATTGTGATTTCTTTTTCGTATTCATCAGTCAGTGTCCCTAAATCTACGGTCACTTTATTTCTTGATACGACCACCTCAAAGGCTGGAATCAGCTTAAATCCGGCGTTGGAATCACACTTTAATTCCTCAATCACATAGGTATCATAGAGTAATGCACCTTTGCTGTCGTCTGGTTCAGATGTACCGAACCATACACCGTCCTCACTGGATTTTCCGGCATTGGTATTGACCTTGTGGGAAGCCCAGCTTGAAGCAGTGGAGAACTGACCGTTTTTGTCAGTAACTACAATGTGGGATTCTCCCGTTGTCTTGCTTGTGATTCTGAATGGAACACCTGCAAGACGTTTATGTGTACCTGCACCGATTTTTACACCCTCAATATCGCCACGCTTAATCTGGTTGTAGACAGAGTGGGATTTGTCGGTCAAGTCCACGATTTTTCCATCTTCTGTGATAGAAAAGTCGATTGCCTTTGCACCGTCTGTCAAATAGCCCTCTGGTGCTTTGCTTTCTTCTAATCTGTAATTTCCGTAAGGGAGCAAGTCAGCAGAAGTAGAAGCGATTCCGTCAATTCCTGTCTGAATCTTCTTTACGGTTTCATTCTTGTTGTATAATTTTCCCTCAACCAGTACAGGACTGTCATTTAAAGAAATGATATTGAACTCTGTGTACTGTAAGGTCGCACTTCCCTGTGCTTTGGTATCCTTTGTTTCAAGGTCACGTTTCTGGATTTTTACACCGCCACGGATAACTTTGTCGGATACGGAATACTGATTGCTTCCAGAAAGTACGGCAAGTTCGCCATCTTCGGAAATCTGTGTAAGGTATGTTCCCTTAATTTGTTCGGAATTTCCGTCAGCCTGCATATATGCACCATCTAATAAGTAGCCGTTTGGTGCTTTTGTTTCTGTGACAGTGAGTGTACCAAGTGGCAGTACATTTTTACCGTCCTGTGTATAGAAGCTGTCGCCGGATACTTTGTAGCTGTCGGCAAGTCTGGATACATAACGGATAGTTCCGTCACTGTCTTTTTCGGCAACGGTTTTGGTTGTCCATGTACGGGTAGCTTTTGCAGGTAGATTATCTGCATTGTAGTATCCGTCATAATAGCTCCATGTGAACTCTGCACCCTCTAAAGAAGCAGTTCCCTGTGGAGTAGATTTTCCTGTTTCCATGTCAATTTTGAATAAATCAATCAAAGTCTCTGTGACCTTTGGAGTGTCAGTAACAGTCAATGTAGCTGTTTTTCCAACTTCCACATTTAAGGCATGGACAATAGAATCCAGCTTATAACCCTTTGGAGCAGAAAGCTCTTTGATGTAAATTGTTCCTGCTTTTACCTCAACTTCTTTGGTATCGCCGTTTCCATCGGCAGTAAGTGTGGCAAGCTGGCTGTTACAGCCCTTATCAGAATAGACACCAAATGTCGCACCCTCAAAGGAATAGTTGGCGTTGTCATCTGTGACCGTGGGATTGGAAGAAGTCTTTTTGACCTTTGCATTTCCTACATTTAACTTTGCCCAGAACTGTCCGATGTCCTGTCCTTCGCCAGTATAAATGTAACCGCCACATTCATAGCGTCCCTTATTTGCTTTCACAAATGCTTTCGCACCAGCGTAAACTTCATTCTGTACTGCCTGTGAGATTTCATTATAGGAAGCTCTGACGTTATCGCACTGCCAGCCGAGCTGTTCACTCAACCTCTGCCAGACAACACACTGTTCCAGCAAGTATCCCTGTTTGTAATTCAAGTTCGTATGAGAAGCGGTATATTGCTTGACGTACTCTAAGGAAAGAGCAACGTCCGCAATCTGATCACTACTCATGCGTGTACTTGCGTCAGAACGTGTTTTATATCCATTCTTAAAACTGGTATTGATATCCACGCAGTAGGCAGTTTCGCCCTCAACTTTCATGTGTCCCTCATTGAATGTAGATTTGATAGAACCATCATTCATAACGTGTTCAATGTAGCCGACACGTTCTGCTGATTCTGTCCAGTATTGATTGCCGGAAGCATGAACCGCCGTCACTGGTAATGCCGTGAGAATGGTTGCAAAAGCAAGCGTTCCTGTTAGCAATCGCTTTACTAGCTTATTCATATTTTCTCTTTCTCCTTTCGATTTTGGGTATGAAAAAAGACGCTCATTTCTGAACGCCTAAATATCGAAAACACTGGAACTATGTAGGATAGCTTGTTTTATCTTCATATTATATTGTGTAATGTTGTTCTTACGAAGTCGCCCCAGAACAGAAGGCACGCTCCACCTACGATAATATCCTCCGGGTGGTGAAAAATATCCCGGAGGTTGCAGATCCCATCCGTTTCCTTCGGGCAAGAGAGGTGGTTCATTTCCAGCGTTTCGGTGAAGCATTGCGTTCTGTGCAGGAGCAGCTGGATGCCAAAAATTTCTATGCCTTTAACCCGAGCTTTGATGCTCCGTGCAAAGCCTCCTGTGAAGAGTGATGGATCAGAGAAAAAATCTGTCTGACAGGAATCATATCTGAAATAAAAAGAGCTGCACAGCCGGCAGGGATCCTGCGGCTGTGCAGCTTTGAATTTGTTTTTGGGAAAAAGATGTTTGTAACCTGCATTTCTTGTTATGCGTCTTTTTTATCGTCTTTATGAAGATTCTTCTGTGCTGTGGAAAGCATAAGCTTGATCCTGTTCAGCTGATTTACTTCGCTGGCACCTGGATCGTAGTCGATGGCAACAATGTTGGCTTCCGGATGCTCACGGCGAACTTCCTTGATGACACCTTTTCCTACGATGTGGTTCGGCAGGCATCCAAAAGGCTGGATGCAGACGATGTTCGGGACACCGCCGTGGATGAGTTCCATCATCTCTCCGGTCAGGAACCATCCTTCACCGGTCTGATTTCCGGCAGAAACGATGGGCGCAGCCATTTTTGCAAGATCACGGATATCTGCGGCTGGTGTAAAGTGGCGGCTCTGCTCCAGGGCTTCATTTGCTGTTTTTCTCAGCCAGTCGATGGCTCTGAGACCAAGATTTGCGATGGTTGCCTTGGATTTCTTGAATCCAAGCTTTTCAACCTTGAAATTCTGGTTGTAGAAGCAGTAGCAGATAAAGTCAATAAGATCCGGAACAACCGGTTCTGCCCCTTCTGCCTCCAGAAGATCTGCCAGGTGGTTGTTGGCAGCAGGCAGGAACTTGACAAGGATCTCACCTACGATACCAACGCGAGGCTTTTTCTCATCGGAGATCGGGATCGTATCAAAATCATGGACCATCTCACGGCACATTTTTTTGAAGGTACCATGGCTGACGCTGCTGCCTGTTACGAAGGCAATGACGCGCTGCTCCCAGATTTTGTGCTTGCGGTTTACGATACCCTTTTCCAGCTCGTAAGGACGCATGCGATATACGCATTTCATCAGGATATCACCGAATACGGCACCGTAAACGATACGCCTGATCAGCGGCAGTGTCAGCTTAAAGCCAGGGTTGCTCTCCAGTCCGCTTAAGTTGAGGGAGATAACCGGAATCTGTTCCATGCCGGCTTTTTTCAGAGCACGGCGGATGAATGCGATATAGTTGGAGGCACGGCAGCCGCCGCCTGTCTGAGACATGATGACTGCAGTTTTGTTCAGGTCATATTTGCCGGAAAGAAGAGCATCCATGATCTGTCCCACAACCATCAGGGACGGATAGCAGGCATCGTTGTTTACATATTTAAGGCCCACATCAACAGCATGCTTGTTGTCGTTGGGGAGGACTTCCAGGTTATAGCCGGATGCTTTAAAAGCAGCCTCAAAGATTCCGAAGTGGAATGGAGACATCTGCGGGCAGAGAATGGTGTACTCCTTACGCATCTGCTTGGTAAAGGATATCTTCTCAATGGAAGCCGGATTGATGTTCCTTTTTTTATTCTGTGCCTGTTTTGCACGGATAGCAGCGATCAGGGAACGGATACGGATCCTTGCCGCACCCAGGTTGTTGACCTCATCGATTTTCAGGCAGGTGTAGATCTTGTCACTTCCATCCAGGATCTCATAAACCTCATCGGTGGTAACGGCATCAAGTCCGCATCCGAAGGAATTCAGCTGGATCAGATCCAGATCCTCTCTTGTTTTTACAAAATTTGCGGCAGAGTAGAGACGGGAGTGATACATCCACTGGTCGTTGACACGGATGGGACGCTCCAGATGTCCAAGGTGTGCAACGGAGTCTTCGGTAAATACGGCGATTCCGTAGCTGTTGATCATATCCGGGATACCGTGGTGGATTTCCGGGTCAATATGGTATGGACGGCCTGCAAGAACGATTCCGCGGCGGCCGGTTTCTTTCAGGTACTGCAGGGTTTCCTCACCCTTTTTCTGGATATCCGTATGTACGGCTGCAAGTTCTTCCCAGGCCTTGTGGGCAGCAGCTTTGACCTCGGCGGCAGGAATATCCTGGAATTCTTCCACAAGGCGGTTTGTAAGGATCTCCTCGGAAGTAAATGCCAGGAACGGGTTGCGGAAAGTGATGGACGGATCGTTAAGTTCGTCCACATTGTTCTTGATGTTTTCCGCATAGGAAGTAACGATCGGGCAGTTATAATGGTTGACTGCATCCGGGAACTCGTTGCGCTCGTAAGGGATGCACGGATAGAAGATAAACTTCACACCGTTACGGATCAGCCATGTGACATGTCCGTGAGCAAGTTTTGCAGGATAGCATTCGGACTCACTTGGGATGGACTCGATACCCAGCTCATAGATCTTACGTGTGGAAGTCGGAGAAAGCACCACCTGGTATTTCAGTTCGGTAAAGAAAGTATACCAGAACGGGTAATTCTCAAACATGTTCAGAACACGAGGGATACCGACCTGTCCACGGGATGCCTTGTCTGCGGAAAGTGGCTCGTAGGAAAAAATTCTCTTATATTTATAGTCGAAAAGGTTCGGGATATGATCCTTGTTCTTTTCTTTTCCAAGTCCGCGCTCACAGCGGTTTCCACTGATATATTTGCGGCCGCCGGAGAATTTGTTGATGGTCAGACGGCAGTTGTTGGTACATCCGCGGCAGTTTGCCATGGAGGTGGTGTACTGGAGGCTGTTGATCTGATCGATGGAAAGCATGGAAGTTTTTTCACCCTCCTGATAGCGTTCCCTTGCGATTAGAGCGGCACCGAAGGCACCCATGATTCCGGCGATATCCGGGCGGATAGCCTGACAGTTGGCAATTTTCTCAAAACTGCGGAGAACCGCGTCATTGTAGAAGGTACCACCCTGTACAACGATGTGTTTGCCAAGCTCGGAAGCATCGGAAACCTTGATAACTTTGTAGAGGGCGTTTTTGATAACGGAGTAGGCAAGACCAGCGGAGATATCGGAAACTTCGGCGCCTTCTTTCTGTGCCTGCTTAACCTTGGAGTTCATAAATACAGTACAGCGTGTTCCAAGATCAATAGGATGTTTTGCAAAAAGAGCTGCTTTTGCAAAGTCTTGTACGGTGTAGTTCAGGGATTTTGCGAAAGTCTCGATAAAGGAACCGCAGCCGGAGGAACATGCCTCGTTAAGCTGTACACTGTCTACCGTCTGGTTACGGATCTTGATACATTTCATATCCTGACCGCCGATATCCAGGATGCAGTCTACTTCCGGATCAAAGAAAGCAGCTGCATAGTAATGGGAAACAGTCTCAACCTCACCTTCATCAAGAAGAAGAGCCGCTTTGATCAGTGCCTCGCCGTAACCGGTGGAGCAGGAAAAAGCAATCTCGGCGTCTTCCGGAAGAAGTTCATAGATCTCCTTGATGGAACCGATGGTGGTTTTCAGCGGATTTCCGTTATTGTTGCTGTAGAATGAGTACAGAAGTGTTCCGTCTTCGCCTACCAGTGCAGTTTTGGTAGTGGTGGAACCGGCGTCGATTCCCAGGAAACATTTTCCCTTATATGTAGAAAGGTCGCCGGTTTTTACCTTGTAGGCACTCTGGCGGTCGTGGAAAGCCTGATAGTCGTCCTCTGTGGCAAAAAGTGGCTCCATACGTTCTACCTCAAAGTCCAGTTTGATGGTGGTACGCATGCGTTCTTTCAGTTCAATAAGAGATACGGTTACGTCCTGCTTCGCGTTCAGGGCGGAACCGATAGCTGCGAACAGATGGGAATTGTCCGGCGCGATAATGTGCTCGTCATCCAGTTTAAGGGTGCGGATAAAAGCGGTCTTCAGTTCGGAAAGGAAGTGAAGAGGGCCGCCCAGGAATGCAACGTGTCCGCGGATCGGTTTACCGCAGGCAAGACCGGAGATGGTCTGGTTGACAACTGCCTGGAAAATGGAAGCGGAAAGGTCTTCCTTGGTTGCTCCGTCGTTGATCAGCGGCTGGATATCTGTCTTTGCGAAAACACCGCAGCGTGCCGCAATGGGATAAAGTGCCTTGTAATGTTTGGCATATTCATTGAGGCCCGGTGCATCGGTCTGGAGAAGAGATGCCATCTGGTCAATGAAGGAACCGGTACCGCCGGCACAGATACCATTCATACGCTGCTCGACGTTTCCGTTTTCAAAGTAGATGATCTTGGCATCCTCGCCGCCAAGCTCGATGGCAACGTCTGTCTTCGGCGCCAGTTTCTGCAGGGAAGTGGATACGGCGATAACTTCCTGGACAAAAGGTACTTCCAGGTGATTGGCAAGTGTCAGTCCGCCGGAACCTGTGATAACCGGGCAGAGTGTAAGTTCACCGAGCTGATCCTCTGCTTTCTGAAGAAGATCCGCAAGTGTTTCCTGGATATTTGCAAAATGTCTCTCATAATCGGAGAAGACAAGGGTATCGTTTTCGTCTAAGATCGCGATCTTGACAGTGGTGGAACCAATGTCAATTCCAAGTGTGTGTTTCTTCATAAAAAATTGATTTCCTCCTCGTTGTATCTATACAGGGGTTGCCCGACTCTGACATTTCTGTCAGATGGGAGTTGTTTCTTCTTATTATAAAGGATTTTTAAGCGAATATTCTATATTATACGATATCGTTTAAAAAATGGCAATGTAAAAGTTTAACAATCAGTAGCCGTAAAGAAAAAAATGTGTTATGATATTGACTAAAAGTTTTGAAAGATATTTGTATCGGCAGCTGGTTATGGCTGTATCTGCGACGCAGATGCCGGGCAGAGACAACTTTAAAATGTTTTTAGAAGGGAAATGAAATGGCAGAATATAAACTGATCACAACAGAAGGAAGAGCGAAAAGGGGCGAGTTTAAGACGGTCCACGGAACGATCCAGACTCCTGTTTTTATGAATGTAGGAACAATTGCAGCAATTAAAGGTGCAGTTTCCACTGTGGATCTTCATGAGATCGGTACACAGGTAGAGCTGTCCAATACCTATCATCTTCATGTGCGCCCTGGCGACAAGGTGGTAAAGCAGCTGGGAGGTCTTCATGAATTTATGAACTGGGACAGACCGATCCTTACCGATTCCGGCGGATTCCAGGTGTTTTCGCTGGCGAAGCTTCGTAAGATCAAGGAAGAGGGCGTGTATTTTAACTCTCATATCGATGGTCATAAGATTTTTATGGGACCGGAGCAGAGCATGCAGATCCAGTCAAATCTGGCTTCTACCATTGCAATGGCTTTTGATGAGTGCCCAAGCAGTGTGGCAGACAGGGATTATGTACAGAAATCGGTAGCGCGTACAACACGCTGGCTTAAAAGATGCAAGGATGAGATGGCTCGTCTGAACAGTCTGCCGGATACCATTAACAAGAACCAGCTTCTTTTTGGCATTAACCAGGGGGCTGTTTATGAAGATATCCGTATTGAGCATGCCCAGGCTATCGCGGAGATGGATCTGGACGGCTATGCAGTGGGCGGCCTTGCAGTTGGTGAAAGTCATGAGGAGATGTACCGGATCCTGGATGAGGTGGTTCCGCATTTGCCGCAGAACAAGCCGACGTATCTTATGGGGGTTGGTACCCCGGCCAATATCCTGGAGGGGGTTGAGCGTGGTATTGACTTTTTTGACTGTGTATATCCCAGCCGTAACGGCCGTCATGGTCACGTGTATACCAACCATGGCAAGATGAATCTTTTTAATGCAAAGTATGAGCTGGATTCCAAACCGATCGATGAGGAGTGCCAGTGCCCGACCTGCCGTCATTACAGCAGAGCGTATATCCGTCATCTTCTGAAGGCGAAGGAGATGCTTGGCATGAGGCTTTGTGTTCTGCATAATCTGTATTTCTATAATCATATGATGGAAGAGATCCGGGATGCGCTGGATGCAGGGAATTTTGCGGCTTATAAGAAGATGCGTCTGGAAGGCTTTGAGGAAGGCAGGATCAACGGGAACCGGTAAGTTTTATTTATAAAATTTGTGTAAATTACTTTGATTTTATAAGAAAACTCTTGAAGGTTTTTTGGTTTTTGTGTATGATAGTACGAGGTGACACTTTTAGAGGTCAGTAACGGCGGGGGTACCGCAGATTATTTGTTTTTAGCAGGAGGAATTTGAAATGATCGCATCATCTACAGCGGCAGCTGGCGGACTTAGCGCGGGTCTTGGTATTGTCTGGATCGTAGTTCTGTTTGGAATTATGTATTTTATGATGATCCGTCCGCAGAAGAAGGAGCAGAAGAGAACTCAGACTATGTTGAACAGCATGGAGGTTGGTGACAGTGTTGTTACTACCAGTGGTTTTTATGGTGTTGTTATTGATATGACTGAGGAAGATGTTATTGTTGAGTTTGGTAATAATAAGAATTGCCGTATTCCTATGAGGAAGCAGGCGATTGCTGAGGTTGAGAAGGCTGATCAGGCTTCTGCTTGATGCTATTGGCAATAACGTGAATATGGGAAGGCACTGCGTTTTTTTGACGCGGTGTCTTTTTTTTGTGCGGAAGGGATGGTTGAAGGGACGCCGGGGAAGGGGATGCTATCTGGTCTGCGGCTTCGTCGGGGGCTGGTTCTAGGGCGCCGGGATTCTGCTAAAACCGTTTTCCAAAAGTCCGAACTCGCGGCTTGCTGCCGCTCAGACAGCGAACTTTTGAAAAACAACGCAGAATCCCGCCGCCCAAGTACCAGCTCCCCTCCTGCAGAAGCAGAGCCAGACAGCATCCCCTTCCCCGGCTGGTGCTTCCGGTGAGAAAGGAGTGTCGTTTGACGGCAGGTTGTGGGTCGTCAGCGCTGCGCTGGACGACTGCAAGGGCTGAGTTTGCGTTTGCTTGGTGGGACGGCTGAGGCGCTGCGCTGTCAGCCTGGGAGTGGGGATGTGTAGGGAGATGTGGCTGGGGTGGGATTGAGGATGGCTGAGGCGCTGCGCTGTCAGCCTGAGGGTGGGGATATGTAGTGAGTGTGATTGGGCTGAGATTACAATATGACAATTGTAATATTGTATAGAAATAAGTGGATTTTTGATAAAATTCGTGTAATAATGATGTTACTATCAGAAATGAGAGTGACGATAGCTTTGGAATATCGTAAAATTATAAATAAGAATGAATTTTCAGAAAGGGGTTGGATTTATGGGTCTTATCAGAGCGGCTGTGGGTGCAGCGGGTGGTACGTTGGCGGATCAGTGGAAGGAGTTTTTTTACTGTGAGGCTATGGATAAAGAAGTGATGGTTGTGAAGGGGACGAAGAGGTCTTCTTCCAGGTCTTCCAATAAGCATGGGAGTGATAATGTTATTTCCAGCGGCAGCGGGATCGCTGTGGCGGATGGTCAGTGTATGATGATCGTGGAGCAGGGAAAGGTTGTTGAGGTTTGTGCGGATCCGGGAGAGTATACGTATGATGCTTCTACGGAGCCGAGTATTTTTTCAGGTAGTCTGGGTGACGGAATCAGGAAGACCTTTGATACGATCGGGAAGAGGTTTGCTTTTGGCGGTGATACGGGTAAGGATCAGAGGGTGTATTATTTTAATACCAAGGAGCTTGTGGATAACAAGTTTGGTACTGCTAATCCGATCCCGTTCCGGGTTGTGGATTCCAGGATCGGGCTGGATGTGGATGTGGCTGTGAGGTGTCATGGTGTTTATTCCTACAGGATCGCGGATCCCCTTCTTTTTTATACGAATGTGTGTGGAAATGTGGAGCGGGAGTATACCAGAGAGGAGCTGGACGGACAGCTGAAGGCGGAGTTTATCAGTGCGCTGCAGCCTGCTTTCGGAAGGCTTTCGGAGCTGGAGATGCGTCCGAATCAGATCGTGACTCATAATACGGAGTTGGAGAATGCCATGAATGAGGTGCTTTCTGCCAAGTGGGAGGAGCTTCGTGGGCTTAAGGTGGTCAGTGTTGCACTTGGTTCTGTGACATTGCCGGATGAGGATGCCGAGATGATCAAGCAGGCTCAGCGTACGGCTATGATGCGTGATCCTGCTATGGCTGCGGCTACTCTGACCGGGGCCCAGGCGGATGCTATGAAGGCTGCGGCTTCTAATTCAGCAGGGGCTATGACTGGCTTTATGGGCATGGGTATGGCTGCTAATGCAGGTGGTCTGAATGCTCAGCAGTTGTTTGAGATGGGCCAGAAGCAGCAGGCGCAGCAGCAGAGTGTACAGCAGCAGGCAGCGCAGCCGGTTTCGCCGGCAGGGAACGGAGCAGGGGCTGCGGCTGGTTCCTGGACCTGCAGTTGTGGTGCGGTTTCTTCGGGGAAATTCTGTCCGGAGTGTGGTGCATCGCGTCCGGTGGAGGACAGCTGGACCTGTTCCTGCGGTACGGTGAATAAAGGCAAGTTCTGTATGAACTGCGGAGCGAAGAAACCGGAGAAGAAGATGCAGTATCGCTGCAGCAGGTGCGGATGGGAACCGGCAGATCCGGAGAATCCACCGAAATTCTGCCCGGAGTGCGGTGATCCGTTCGGACCGGAGGATGCAGTATAGATCAGAAAGAGAGATGGTCAGGAGCAAAATGCAGGGTAACTCCTGCCGGTTGTTGGATACAGAATGATGAAGTGAGGTGAATATATGGCGAAGATGCAGGAGTTTAAGTGTCCGTGCTGTGGTGGCTCCATAGAGTTTGACAGTTCTGTGCAGAAGATGAAGTGTCCGTTTTGTGATACGGAGTTTGATGTTGGTACGTTATCGGAATATGCCCAGACTGTGGAGGAAGAGCAGCCTGAGGATATGAGCTGGTCGGATGAGGCCGGCAGTGAGTGGCAGGACGGGGAGAGTGAGGGGCTGCGTACCTATGTGTGCAAGTCCTGTGGCGGTGAGATCGTGGGAGATGCCAATACGGCAGCAACGGCCTGCCCGTTTTGCGGAAGTCCGGTGGTAATGACCGGGCAGCTGTCCGGTGCACTGAAGCCGGATTATGTGATCCCGTTTAAGCTGGACAAGAAAGCGGCAAAGGAGAGGCTGAAAAAGCATCTTACCGGTAAGAGGCTTTTGCCAAAAGCATTTAAGTCAGAGAATCATATCAGCGAGGTTAAGGGCATCTACGTTCCGTTTTGGCTGTATGACACAGACGCAGATGCAGATATCCGTTACCGTGCAACAAAGACCCGGTTCTGGAGCGATAGTGATTATGATTATACGGAGACCAGCTATTATGCAGTACACAGAAGTGGTTCTCTTGGTTTTGATCATGTACCGGTGGATGGCTCTGCCAGCATGGAAA
Source organism: Blautia sp. 2227st1_G12_2227SCRN_220401 (assembly GCF_039062885.1). Lineage (NCBI taxonomy): Bacteria > Bacillati > Bacillota > Clostridia > Lachnospirales > Lachnospiraceae > Blautia > Blautia sp. 2227st1_G12_2227SCRN_220401. The sequence continues at coordinate 136,381 of NZ_JBCLNI010000006.1, forward strand.
ATGATCTGATGGAGTCTATAGAGCCTTTTGATTTCAAAGAAGCGGTGGATTTTCAGACTGCGTATCTGGCTGGATATTTTGCAGATAAATATGATGTGACAGCCAGCGAGTGTGAGGAACGTGCCAATGAGCGTATCCGCCGCAGCACAGAGGCTGCATTCCGGGATACGGTGAGAGGATACGCCAGTGTGGTACCGGAGAATACCAGTATCCGGCTTCATAACGGGACAACGAAATATGCGTTATATCCCGTATGGATCCTGCAGACGAAGTGGAAGGGGGATAATTACATATTTGCCATGAATGGTCAGACAGGGAAATTTGTGGGAAATCTGCCTACAGACAAGAACGCTTTTGCACGATGGTTCCTGGGAACAACGGGGGTCGTGGGTGTGATCACTTATATTATCCTGTATCTGATCTGGGCTTTGTAGGGAGGTGGATGCCATGAAAAAAAGAATATCTGTATTTTTGATATCGATCCTTTTGTGTCTGGCATGTGCTTTTCCGGTATGGGCAGGCACCGTAAGCCGTCTGGATGACCAGGCGGGACTTCTGGATGCAGAGCAGCAGGAGAGCCTGAGCAGTACTCTGGATGAGATCAGTGAGCGGGATCAGGTAGATGTTGTGGTCGTTACCGTTAACAGTCTTGAGGGAAAAACAGCCCAGGCGTATGCGGAGGATTATTTTATTGACCATGGATATGGGCAGGGGGAAAATGGTGACGGTATTTTATTCCTGTTGGATATGGGAGACCGTAACTGGGCCATTGCAACACACGGATATGCGATAGAAGTGTTTACGGATGCCGGACAGTCCTACATCATGGATCAGGTGAAGCCTTATTTAAGTGACGGTGATTATAACGAAGCGTTTCATAAGTTTGCCACGGAATGCGATGATTTTATCACGCAGGCAGATGAGGCAGAGCCATACGATGTGGAAAACCTTCCGGATGAGCCTTTTGCGGTTGGGATAAACCTGCTGATCGCTCTTGCTGTGGGGCTTGTGGCAGGATTACTGGTGACCGGAAATATGAGAAGAAAGCTGAAAACTGTGCGAAAACAGGATTGGGCGGCTTCTTATGTGCGGCAGGGCAGTATGAATGTGACCAGAAGTAATGATTTTTACCTCTACAGTACGGTATCAAAATCCGCAAAACCGAAAAATGAGGATAATAACGGTGGTTCCAGCACCCATACCTCATCTTCCGGTGATACCTTCGGTGGTTCCAGCGGGAAATTCTGAGAATATCATCAGGAAAAACAGAATATGATAAAAAAGAAAGACTGCTGTACCGGAATGGTAGGGCAGTTTTTCTTTTTTCTGTGTGCGAAAGTATGTCTCTGTGGCGGCAGAAACAGGGAATTGCCGTTTATTTTTTGCATTCCGGAAATAACTTTATCTATTTAATAGGTTGAAATCCGTCGAAAAGTGCGTTATGATAATAACAATTATCCACACCAGTGCGTTAAAATTTTACAGCACAGGGGAAATCGGAGGAGTGAATAAAATGGAGTACAAAATTGCCCTGATTCCGGGAGACGGAATCGGCCCGGAGATTGTTGCCGAGGCCAAAAAAGTTTTAGACAGAGTATGTGAGAAATACAGTCATAAATTTTCATACACAGAGGTTCTTTTAGGAGGGGCATCCATTGATGCTCACGGAGTACCTCTTACAGAGGAAGCCATTGCCCAGGCAAAAGCTTCTGATGCAGTACTGATGGGTTCCATTGGCGGTGATGCCAAGACATCCCCGTGGTACAAGTTGGAGTCATCCAAACGCCCGGAGGCAGGTCTTCTTGCGATACGTAAGGCGCTGAACCTGTTTGCAAACCTTCGTCCGGCTTATCTTTACAATGAGCTTCGTGATGCATGCCCGCTCCGTGATGAGATTATCGGAGATGGTTTTGACATGATCATCGTAAGAGAGCTTACAGGAGGGCTTTATTTCGGAGCAAGAAAGACTACTGAGGAGAACGGAGTCCGCACAGCGGTAGATACTCTTTCTTATAATGAGAATGAGATCCGCCGTATTGCCATTAAGGCATTTGAGATCGCACGTAAGAGAAGAAATAAGGTTACAAGTGTAGATAAAGCCAATGTTCTTGATTCTTCCAGACTCTGGAGAAGTGTAGTGGAGGATGTGGCAAAGGATTATCCGGATGTAACACTGGAGCATATGCTGGTTGATAACTGTGCAATGCAGCTGGTACGTGATCCGAAGCAGTTTGATGTTATCCTTACAGAAAACATGTTTGGAGATATCCTCTCTGATGAGGCAAGTATGGTGACCGGTTCCATCGGAATGCTTTCCTCCGCAAGCTTAAATGAGACAAAGCTTGGTCTCTATGAGCCGAGCCATGGTTCTGCACCGGATATCGCAGGCCAGAACAAGGCAAACCCCATCGCAACCATTCTTTCCGCTGCTATGATGCTGAGATATTCTCTTGATCTTGACAAAGAGGCAGATGCAGTGGAAGCGGCAGTACAGAAAGTTCTTACAGCTGGTTACAGAACTGGTGATATCATGTCTGAGGGCTGCAAGCTTGTCGGAACCAAAGAGATGGGCGATCTGATCGCAGATGCCATCGCATAAATAAAGCGGGACAGAGAGAAGAAAACGAAACAGAACAGAAAAAAACGGTACCTGGAAGAGGAAGTCTATAAACAGATACCGAATCCTATCGTAAAGAATAAAAAGGAGAGACCTTAAAAATGAAAAGTGATACCGTAAGAAAAGGCACACAGCAGGCACCACATCGTTCCCTGTTCAATGCCCTTGGAATGACAAAGGAAGAAATGGACAAACCACTGGTAGGAATCGTAAGCTCTTATAACGAGATCGTACCGGGACATATGAACCTTGACAAAATTGTAAATGCTGTAAAGCTCGGCGTTGCAATGGCTGGCGGCACACCGGTTGTATTTCCGGCGATCGCAGTATGTGACGGAATCGCAATGGGACACGTTGGAATGAAATATTCCCTTGTAACACGTGACCTTATCGCAGATTCCACAGAGGCCATGGCACTGGCTCATCAGTTCGATGCTCTGGTCATGGTTCCCAACTGTGACAAAAACGTACCTGGCCTTCTTATGGCAGCGGCAAGGATCAACGTTCCTACTGTATTCGTAAGCGGCGGTCCGATGCTTGCCGGCCATGTAAAAGGACACAAAACCAGTCTTTCCAGTATGTTTGAGGCAGTAGGCTCCTATGCAGCAGGAACCATCACAGCAGATGATCTGGAAGAATTCGAGAACAAAACCTGCCCGACCTGTGGATCATGTTCCGGTATGTACACTGCGAACAGCATGAACTGCCTGACAGAGGTTCTCGGTATGGGACTGAAAGGAAACGGTACCATCCCGGCAGTATACTCTGAACGTATCCGTCTTGCAAAGCATGCAGGAATGCAGGTAATGGAAATGTACAGAAGGAACATCCGCCCAAGAGACATTATGACAAAAGAGGCAGTTTTAAATGCACTTACAGTAGATATGGCACTTGGATGCTCCACAAACAGTATGCTTCATCTTCCGGCTATTGCACATGAGATCGGAATGGATTTTGATATCAGCTTTGCAAATGAGATCAGTGAGAAGACCCCGAACCTTTGCCACCTTGCACCGGCAGGCCCGACCTACATGGAAGATCTTAATGAGGCCGGTGGTGTCTATGCGGTCATGAATGAGCTGAACAAGCTGGGACTTCTCCATACAGAGTGTATGACAGTAACCGGAAAAACAGTAGGTGAGAATATCAAAAACTGTGTAAACCTGAATCCGGATGTTATCCGCCCGATCGACAATCCGTATACAAAGACAGGCGGACTTGCCGTACTGAAAGGAAACCTTGCACCGGATGGTGGTGTTGTAAAACGTTCTGCAGTTGTACCGGAGATGCTGGTACATGAAGGTCCTGCACGTGTATTTGACAGCGAGGATGACGCAATTGTTGCCATCAAGGGCGGTAAGATCGTAGAGGGAGATGTTGTGGTTATCCGCTACGAGGGACCAAAGGGTGGTCCTGGAATGAGAGAGATGCTGAATCCTACATCTGCTATTGTGGGAATGGGACTTGGTTCTTCCGTAGCCCTGATCACCGACGGACGTTTCAGCGGTGCATCCAGAGGAGCCGCTATCGGACACGTATCACCGGAGGCAGCAGTAGGCGGCCCGATCGCACTGGTTGAGGAAGGCGATATCATCAGCATCAATATTCCGGAGCTGAAACTGGAAATCAAAGTTTCTGACGAAGAGATGCAGGCTAGAAGAGAAAAATGGCAGCCAAGAGAGCCGAAGGTGACAACCGGATATCTGGCAAGATACGCTTCCATGGTAACATCCGGAAACCGTGGTGCGATCCTGGAAGTACCGAAAGCAAAATAAGGAGGAACGAAAGATATGCAGCTTACAGGTGCAGAGATCATTGTAGAATGTCTGAAGGAACAGGGCGTTGATACCGTATTTGGATATCCGGGCGGCGCGATCTTGAATGTTTACGATGCCTTATATGAATACAAAGATGAGATCACACATGTACTGACCTCCCACGAGCAGGGTGCATCCCATGCTGCTGACGGTTATGCAAGAGCGACCGGGAAGGTAGGTGTCTGCCTGGCAACCTCCGGTCCAGGAGCAACTAACCTGGTAACAGGGATCGCGACTGCATACATGGATTCCGTACCGATGGTAGCCATTACTGCAAACGTAGGAAGACCACTCCTGGGAAGAGATTCTTTCCAGGAGGTTGATATCGCAGGTATCGTAATGCCTGTAACAAAATACAGTTTCATCGTAAAGAATATCGAAGATCTTGCAGATACGTTGAGAAGAGCATTTTATATTGCAAAAAGCGGAAGACCCGGCCCGGTGCTTGTGGATGTCCCGAAGGATATCACAGGAATGAAATATGAATATGAGCCATGCCATCCGGCTACGGTTAACCGTGAGATCAAAAGTATCCGTAAAGAAGATATTGATCAGGCACTGGAAATGATCAGAGAGGCAGAGAAACCGTTTATTTTTGTTGGCGGCGGATGTGTGATCTCCGGTGCTGACCAGGAAGTACGTGAGCTGGCTCGCAGGATCCAGGCTCCTGTCTGCGATACTCTGATGGGCAAGGGTACCTTCCCGGGAGAAGATCCTCTCTATACAGGTATGGTAGGTATGCACGGAACCAAGACTTCCGATCTTGGCGTAACAGAGTGCGATCTTCTTATTGTTCTCGGTGCACGCTTCAGTGACCGTGTAACAGGAAATACCAAAACTTTTGCACATAATGCAAAAATCCTTCAGATCGATGTGGATGCTGCGGAGATCAATAAAAATATCAAAGTGGATGCCAGTGTGATCGGTGATGTGAAGGAAGTGCTGAAACGCCTTCTGGAGGAAATTCCGAAGAAAGAACATCCGGAGTGGATCGCACATATCCAGGAATTGAAATCAAAATATCCGCTGAATTATGATCACACACAGCTTACAGGTCCGTATATTATAGAGAAGCTTTATGAGTTGACCAACGGTGATGCGATCATCTCCACAGATGTTGGACAGCATCAGATGTGGGCGGCGCAGTATTATAAATACAAAGAGCCGAGAACTCTTCTTACTTCCGGCGGCCTTGGAACCATGGGCTATGGCCTTGGCGCTGCAATTGGCGCGAAGATGGGCAGACCGGAAAAAACAGTTGTAAATATAGCAGGTGACGGATGCTTCCGTATGAATATGAATGAGCTGGCAACAGCTGCACGCTGTGGCAGACAGCTGATCCAGATTGTTATGAACAATCATGTACTGGGAATGGTGCGTCAGTGGCAGACGCTCTTCTATGGAAAGAGATATTCTTCCACAGTACTGGATGACGCCGTTGATTTTGTGAAATTATCAGAGGCGCTGGGCGCAAAAGCCATTCGTGTGACAAAGATGGAGGATGTGGAGCCTGCACTTAAGATGGCACTGGCAGCAGAGGGACCTGTCGTTCTGGATTGCTGGATCGATCAGGATCTGAGTGTGTTCCCGATGGTACCGGCTGGTGCGAACCTTGATGATGTATTTGACGAGGAGGATATGAAGAAACATGAGTAGAGTGTATAATTTTTCTGCCGGACCGGCAGTGCTTCCAGAGGAAGTACTCAAAGAAGTAGCGGATGAGATGATGGATTATAACGGCACAGGAATGTCTGTTATGGAAATGAGCCACAGAAGTGCAGCTTTTCAGGAGATCATTGATACTGCAGAGAAAGATCTTCGCGAGCTTATGAACATTCCGGATAACTACAAGGTACTTTTCCTTCAGGGAGGAGCATCCCAGCAGTTTGCCATGATCCCGATGAACCTTATGAAAAACAAGGTCGCAGATTATATCGTAACAGGTCAGTGGGCAAAGAAAGCTTATCAGGAAGCTCAGAAATACGGAAAAGCAAACAAGATCGCATCTTCTGAGGACAAAACTTTCAGCTATATCCCGGACTGCAGTGATCTGCCGATCAGCCCGGACGCAGACTATGTATACATCTGTGAGAACAACACCATTTACGGCACAAAATTCAAAAAACTTCCAAACACAAAAGGCAAGACCCTGGTGGCAGATGTATCCTCCTGCTTCCTGTCTGAGCCAGTGGATGTAAGCAAATATGGTATTATCTATGGCGGTGTTCAGAAGAACATCGGACCGGCAGGTATGGTTATCGTGATCATCCGTGAGGACCTGATCACAGAGGATGTTCTTCCGGGAACACCAACCATGCTTACCTATAAGACACATGCAGACGCAGGCTCTCTTTACAATACGCCGAATGCTTACTGCATCTATGTATGCGGAAAAGTATTTAAATGGCTGAAGAAGATGGGCGGTCTGGAAGTGATGAAACAGCGCAATGAGGAAAAAGCAAAAATCCTTTATGATTATCTGGATTCCAGCAAACTCTTCAAAGGAACTGTAGTTCCAGAAGACAGATCCCTGATGAATGTACCGTTCGTAACCGGTGACAAGGAAATGGATGCCAAGTTTGTCAAAGAGGCAACTGAGGCAGGCCTTGTAAACCTGAAAGGACACCGTACAGTTGGCGGAATGCGTGCAAGCATCTACAATGCCATGCCAAAAGCTGGCGTAGAGGCCCTGGTTGCATTCATGAAAAAATTTGAGGAGGAGAATGCATAATGTTCCAGTATCATTGCCTGAATCCTATCGCTGAAAAAGGCCTGAGACTTTTTGGCGACAATTACAAAAAAACAGAGACTGTAGACCAGTGTGACGCGATCCTCGTAAGAAGTGCGAAGATGCATGACATGGAACTTCCTAAGAGCGTTTGTGCGGTTGCACGTGCTGGTGCAGGTGTTAATAACATTCCGGTTAAAGAGTACGCAGAGAAAGGTGTTGTTGTATTCAACACACCTGGAGCGAACGCAAACGGCGTAAAAGAGCTTGTACTTGCAGGTATGCTCCTTGCATCCAGAGATATCGTTGGCGGTATTGAGTGGGTTGCACAGGAGAAAGATAAAGAGCACATTGGCAAACTTGCCGAGAAGCAGAAAAAACAGTTCGCAGGATGCGAGATCAGCGGCAAAAAACTTGGTATCATCGGTCTTGGTGCCATTGGAGCCATGGTTGCAAACGCAGCATGCGGTCTTGGAATGGAAGTGTATGGTTATGACCCATATCTTTCCATCGATGCAGCATGGAACCTTTCTAGAACCATCAAACACAGCAAGAGCCTGGACGAGATCTACAGCCAGTGCGATTACATCACCATTCATGTGCCGCTTCTTGACAGCACAAAGAAGATGATCAACAAAGAAGCTTTTGATAAGATGAAAGACGGCGTAGTCCTTCTGAACTTTGCAAGAGATCTTCTTGTTGATGAGGAGGCGCTGATCGAGGCTGTTGAAAGTGGTAAGGTTAAGAAATATGTAACGGACTTTGCCAACGAGACAGTTGCAGGACGCGAGGGCATTCTGGTAACACCACATCTTGGAGCTTCCACAGAGGAATCTGAGGAGAACTGTGCGGAGATGGCTGTAAAAGAGATCCGTGATTACCTTGAGAATGGTAATATTAAGAATTCTGTGAATTATCCGAATTGTGATATGGGTACTTGTGTGGCTGTTGGAAGAATTTCTCTTGCACATAGTAATACACCGAATATGATCAGTCAGGTTACCAAGATCCTTGGATCTGAGGGACTGAACATTGCGGATATGACTAATAAGAGTAAAGGAGAGTTTGCTTATACTCTTATTGATCTTGAGAGTGCAGCTTCTGCTAAGGCGTTGGATGAACTCAAGGAGATTGAGGGAATGTACAGGGTGCGTGTTGTTAAGTAAAGTAACAAGAGGTTAGAAATACTTTTTTTTAAATACTGTGTGGCGTTTGCTTTTTTGGCGAATGACGCACAGTATTTTTTTTGAGGAAAAAAGGAAAACCGCAAAGGGGCCGCAAAGCCGCGGCCCCTCTGCACACCCCTCGGGCTTTTTTTAGGAGTGCTTGGTTGTGGAGGACGGGAGTTTGGTTGACTTGTGTCTGTATGCGACGGTGCTGGGAACGAAAGGTTGAGCCGATGGAGGAGAACGGCCTGACGGGGTTGTTGAGAGTGAAAAAGTCTTGAGGCCGTTATAGGTATGTGACGGTATTGGATGTGGAAGGTTGAGCCGAGAGTGAGGGTGGGAGGGCGTTGGTAGGTCTCGATGTGCGGGGCACATCTGCGGATTTTTTGGAATAATATAGAAGTGAATTTGAGGGGGAAATATATCAAATGCAGATATATCAAATGCAGATATATCAAATGATCAAATGTAAATATATCAAATGATCAAATGTAAATATATCAAATGATCAAATGTAAATATATCAAATGCAAATATATCAAATGCAAATATATTAAGTGTAAATATATCAAATGCAAATATATCAAATGCAAATATATTAAGTGTAAATATATCAAATGCGAATATATTAAATGTAAATATATCAAATACAAATATAATGTGCAAATATAATATGCGTAATGATATTGGCTGTAAATTTTTATACGATAAGACATTAATAAAAATATATGATATAACAGGGAAAATATGTAGAACACACAACAATTGGCGGATAGGCGCGAAGCGCTGTTTCCGCGGTACGTGCCCGGAAAGAGGGGGTGCAGGGGGAGAAAAACGGGCTTCGTAACTTTGAGTGCTTTCTCCCCCTGCGGTGTTTTCTCAGCTTTTCAAAGCCAATAAACAAAAAAATAATTCAATAAAAGAAAAACATACACTACTTGCGGGATGCAATGAAGTCAAGAACTTCATCTCTTTCAGGCATTACGCGGAGTGCTCCCTTCTTTGTTGTGATGAGAGAAGCTGCTGCATTTGCAAAAGTAAGCAGCTCTGCGAGATTTTCGTCAGTGAGATCCTCAAGACCGTGTTCCAGCACATAATTCAGGGTGCTTGCACAGAAGGTGTCTCCTGCACCGGTGGTTTCAATGGTTTTTTCCTGAAGGAAAGGAGCAGCCTCGACCTTCCGTCCGCGATAATAAGCGCGGCTTCCGTCTTTTCCCATTGTGATCAGCACAAGCGGGATATGATATTTTTCTTCGATAAGGGCAGCACCCTTGTCATAATCTGCTGTGTCAAAAAGAAATTCCACTTCATTATCAGAAATCTTCAGTACATCACAGCGTTCCATGCCGTATTCGATCTCTTTGCGGGCATCGTTCAGATCCTTCCAGAGTGGAGGGCGTAAGTTCGGGTCAAAGGTGATGATGCATCCGGCTTCTTTTGCCACGTCAAGAGCATAGCGGGTTGCTTCACGGACACCCTCATGTGTGGAAGAAAGCGTGCCGAAATGGAAAATCCTGGAATTGCGGATCAGATCGGCATCTACCTCATCCTTTGTCAGCATCATATCTGCACCTGGATTACGGTAGAAAGAAAAATCACGGTCTCCGTCCGGGTAAGTATGTACAAAAGCAAGGGTAGTGTGAATTTCATCGTCCATGACAAGATTTCTGGTATCAATGCCGCATTCTTCTACGGCAGCCTTCAGCTGCTTGCCGAACATGTCGTTTCCGACCTTTCCGATAAATGCAGTTTTTTTGCCAAGACGGTTCAGCATGGCAAGAACGTTGCAGGGAGCTCCGCCCGGGTTTGCCTCGAAAGTAGGGTTTCCTTGGGAACTGTCACCGTTTTCTGTGAAGTCGATCAGAAGCTCGCCGAGAGCTGTTACATCATACTGTCTGTTTTCCATTGATGATTCCTCCTGATAAGTTATTTGTTTCATATTCTGCTTCATATTATAATCGTTACACATGATTTTGGGAAGAACCAAATCGAATTATTTTCTGTTCTGTTACCGGTTACTTGTGGTGCTTTTTGCGAAGATTAGAACTGTTATCTTTATTTTTCTGTAAAATGGTGGTAAACTTAGTCTATAAAACAACAAATATGATGGAGGAGACGATTATGGCTGATAAAGCGTATGAATATATGGATTGGCCCCGGATCGAGGCGATCGTTTATGGGGAGGAGGCATCACCTCGTGATGTGATGCAGCCAAGGGTAACAGAGGATGGCGTTCTGATCCAGGGATTTTTTCCGGGAGCGGATGCTGCAGAGGTTGTTGTAGGGGAAAAGAGTTATCCGATGATCCTGGAAGATGAGGCTGGTTATTATGCTGTAATGCTTCCACTGAAAAGGATTCCGGAATATCGTTTCCGTGTGATAAGAGGAAGCAGGAAAGAGACTTTTTACGATGCGTATGAATGTCCATGCCAGATCACGGAAGAGGAGGAACGAGCTTTTTGTGCCGGTGTCTATTACAAGGCATATGAGAAGCTGGGAGCGCATCCGGGGACCTGTGGCGAGGTAGAAGGAACATATTTTGCTGTCTGGGCACCCAATGCAATCCGTGTCAGTGTGGTCGGTGATTTTGACAGGTGGGATGGAAGGCGTCTTCCGATGCATCGGATGCCAATGTCCGGAATTTTTGAGATTTTTGTTCCAGGTGTAGAGGCAGGGGACTCTTACCAGTATGAGATCAAGATCAAAGGCGGCGATGTACAGCGGAAGTCTGATCCTTACGGAAATGGAACTCAGGGAGCGCCGTCTGTGATTTCTGTTGTAACAGAGCTGGGGGATTTTTTATGGCAGGATGAAGCGTGGATGAAGGAACGTGAAAGGTTTGCCAGCCGTGAAGTTCCGGTTTCTATTTATGAAACGGATGTAACAGAGTGGAAAAACAGTGGTGAACTGGTGGAGTTTCTGAAGGAAACCGGTTATACGCATGTAGAATTTCATCCGGTGATGGAGTATCTTGACCGAAGTTCAGGAGGATATTCTACGTCTGCGTATTATGCTGTGACTACCCGTTTTGGGACTGCGGCAGATTTCCGGACACTGGTGGAGGATCTTCATCAGGCAGGGATTGGCGTGATCCTGGACTGGACACCGGCTCAGTTTCCGCGGTTTGATGCAGGGCTTGAGAAATTTGACGGAACTTCTCTTTATGAAGTACAGGATCCGGCTATGGCCGTTCATCCGATGTGGGGCACCATGCTTTATAATTACGGAAGTCCTATGGTCAAAGATTTTCTTATTTCCAATGCGTTTTTCTGGCTGGATGAATTTCATGTGGACGGATTTCGGATGGATGATGTAGATGCGATGCTGTATCTGGATTTTGGAAGAGAGGCGGGACAGTGGACGGCTAATCTTTATAGTTCCAATGAGAACCTTCAGGCAATGGAGTTTCTGAAGCATCTGAATTCTATTGTGAAGAAGCAGTATCCGGGGATTCTTCTGATCGCACAGGAGGATGGTTTATGGCCGCAGCTTACAGACAGTGTGGAGAATGATCATCTGGGGTTTGACTATAAATGGAGTGGTGGCTGGACAAAGGATCTTCTCTCTTACCTGGAAGCAGAGCCTTTGGACAGACGAAATTATTATGATCAGCTGACGCTTTCCATGATGTATGCATATAGTGAGCATTATGTACTGACTCTGGGGAAGAGAGATGTGGGTACGTTAAAAGAGTTTCTGGAGAAGCTTCCGGGATCTTCAAGGCAGAAGGATGCTCAGCTGCGTGCTGCGTATGGCTATCTGATGCTTCATCCGGGTGTGAAGATGACTGCGCCGGATGGGGATGTGGGGCCGGAAATGAGGGCGTATCTGCATGATCTGAATGAACTTTACAGGAATCATCCGGCGTTGTATGCAATGGATGGTAATTCGGATGGGTTTGAGTGGATCCAGTTTACCAGCTATGATGAGAATGTGGTTGCGTTTCTTCGTAAGACGGAAAAGCCGGAAGAAACGATTCTTGCGGTGTGTAATTTTTCACCGGTATCTTATGACAGTTACCGGGTTGGTGTGCCTTTTGCGGGGAAATATAAGGAAATTTTCAACAGTGACAGTGAAAAGTTTGGCGGACAGGGTGTGGTGAACGCACGGGCGAAAGCGGCTATTCATATGGAGTGTGATAACAGGGAATTTTCTTTGAAGCTGAAGCTTCCGGCTTATGGTGTGGCGGTATTTGGGTGTACACCGGAGAAGGGGGATGTGAAGAAAAACTCTGTGAAGAAAGGAAATGTGAAAAAGACTGTGGGGAAAAGCAGGGGAAAGCGTATGGATAAGGCGAAAATGAAGGTGGTTGAAAAATCTGTGGCTGTAAAGGATGCGGTAAAGGTTGTGAAACGGGTGGCTTCTCGCAGGAAGGGGGCTTCCGGGGATGAGTGATGGTTTGTGAACATGGGAACGTGTTTGTGGATGATCGGTATGGTGAGGATTTGAGTGGATTGTAGGAAAAAGTGCTTGCATTTTTTGTAAAATACGGTATAATATCAGTTGTGTTTAGCACAAGCTGGAATAGCTCAGTCGGTAGAGCACTTCACTCGTAATGAAGGGGTCGTGAGTTCGAGTCTCATTTCCAGCTTATATATGACTGATGGGAGTCCGGTGTCTTTGGAATATGAAGATGCCGGGCTTTTTTTTGTGTGTATGGATGTGGTCGAGGGACGCCAGAGGAAGGTGGCATTGCTCGGTGGATGCAGTCGGGGATGCTTTTGAGGTTTTGTGAGAAGGATGGAGAGGGACGCCAGAGGAAGGTGGCATCGCTCCGGGAGTGGATGCAGTCGGGGATGTTTTTGAGGTTTTGAGAGGTGG